>CALKTZ010000622.1 GCA_937997355.1 uncultured Planctomycetales bacterium
ATCGGGGAGCAGCTTCGGCGAGACCTTCGCGCCGGGAGCCACGACGGGTGTCAGCAGTTTGATGACCTCGGCGTGATCGTGGGCCGCGTTGGCCGATTCCGCCAGATTGAAACGCGCCTCCGACGCATGATCGCCTTCGGGGAATTCCTTGAGGAGCCGGGCGAAGACCTTGTCGGATTCCCAGATCTTGCCGGCATCCACCAGCGACCAGCCCCACTCGGCGAGCAGGGCGTCGAGCGCCACACCCGAAGCGACCACGCGATCACGCCGATCGGGATCTTCGATCAGGCTCTCGTAAGTCTTCGAAGCCTCGCCCGGCTTGCCGAGAGCCGCTTGCAATCGGGCGAGGGCCAGGATCGCCCGAGGAGCCTGCGCCGACTTCTCGTAGCGGGTCGCCAGCTTCGCGTAGGCTTCGAGCGCCTGATCGTTCCGCCCGGCGGCCTCCAGGGAACGTCCTCGGGCCAGCGCAAGCTCGGGGGCCGAAGGCTCATCGGGGGCGCCTTCGATCGCGAGGGCGAACGCGGCGGCGGCCTCCACAGGTTTCTTGAGATTCCAAAAGGCCTGCCCCAGGCCGGTTTGAATCCGGACCTGCTGCTTGGAATCGGCATCCTGCGCAAGCGATTGGAATTGGGCCGCCGCCAGCTCGAATTGCTTGGCGGCGAGCGCGGCTTCCGCAAGCCGAAGCCTTGACGACGGTAAGTTCACACTTTGCGGAAATTGCTTCGCCAACTGGTCCATGGCCTTGGCGGCGGCGTCTAGCTCGTTGAGCCCGATCCGGGCCGCGACGAGATGCGCCAGGGCAACATCAGCAATCTCTCCGGTCGGGTTTGCTTTGAGGTAAGCTTCGAGGGGCTCGATCGCTTCGCGAAACTCGCCCGCCTCGACCATGGTCTGGCCGACGAGAAACTGTGCATCCGCGGTGATCGCGTCGGCACCGTTGACGGGTTGCCCAACCCCAGGCATCGGCGACTTTGCGAGGATGGCGAACAGGGCGGCGGCCTTTTCTTTATCGCCACTCTCCCGATAGGCCAGGGCTAACTCGTAGCGAGCATCGCGAAGGAGTTCCGGAGGCAACCGGAGAGCCGAGGCATCCTTCGAATCGGCTCCCTGACCAGGATCGCCGACCAATGTTTCCAGGATCGGGATGGCGTCCTGAGGGTGCTTGTCGCCTCGCAAGGCGCGGGCCTCGATCAGGCGGACTTCCGAGCCGGCAGCGCTTTTAGGGAAGGCGGCCGCGAATGATTTCGTCAACTTCTGGATTGCGGCGAAATCTCGGTCCTTGGCGGTGTCGGCCAGCTTGATCGCCCGCAGCATCGCCGGTTCGGCCCACGGGTCGCCCGGCGCGATCTCGGCCACCTGAACGAAGCGATTCCGGGCGTCGTCGAGGCGGTCCAGGCGGACGAGCGCCTCGGCGAGCCGAAACACCAGCGAGGGCTTGAGGGAAGAATCGGGGAACCGCTTGATCGCCGCTTCGAGCCCATCCACGGCCTCTTGATTCTTCTTCTGCTCGAGTTGGATCGTCGCGAGCGTGAGGGCCGCCTGAGGCCCCAGCGATTGCGCCGGGTCGTCGGCGAGGGCCTTCAAGGGGGCGATCGCCTCTTCCGGTCGCTTCGCCTGAACCAATGACTCGGCGGTGCGGAGGTCGGCCTCGGGGCGAAGTTGGCTGTTGGGAGACTCTCGTTTCAGGGTCGCGTACGCCTGGATCGCCTCGTCGAAGCGAGACGCCGCCTGGTGGATGGAACCGATCTGCAACCAGGCGCGGTCGACCCAATCTCGCTTTCCGGTCTTCGCCAGTTCCTCCAGGACCTTGAGTGCCTCGTCGGCTTGATTCAAGCCGGCCAAGGATCGCCCCAGGCCATAACGCGTCCGATCGAGGAGCGGCCCGTGGGGAAAGGCCGAGAGACCCGTTTCGTAAGCCCGTTTCGCCGCCGGGAGATCCTTGACCGCGTAGCAGACATCCCCGAGGTAGGTCCAGGCGGTCTCCAGGTTGGGATGCGTGTCGTCCCCCTGGGTGAATTGCTCCAGGGCACGGCGTGATTCCGCGAGATTTCCCAGCAAATAACTGACTTCCCCGAGCCGATACCAGGCCGATCGCGCCCGTGGATGCTCCGGCGCATCGGCCAGGAATTTCCGGAATTCCGCCTGCGCCTCGGCATACCGCTTCTGAAAGAGCTGGGCGTTCGCCAGCCCGAAGCGCGCATTGTTGGCGTCTTCCGCCGATGGTTTCGAATTCAGGAATCGCCCGTATTCCTCGGCCGCGAGCGCGAATTGCCGTTGCCGGAACAGCCCGTTGGCAAAGTTCAGCTCCTCGGGGATCCGCCGGTCGGCCCCCTGGGATCTGGCCCCGTTCTCTCTCGCGTTCGCGGCCGAAGTCCGACTGTCCGACTCCTGCCCCGGCGCCTCTCCGACCAGGGCCCCGGCAATCATCACGGCCACCCCGAAATGCGCGACCGCCTCAATCAATTTCCGGACGGGTTCCCATCCTCGACCTTCGGCGCGGGGCGATGAGTCTTCAGGCATGTGTCGATCTCCTTTGATGGTCCCCATCAGGTCGAGTCTCCGTATCGATCGACCGTCTCATCGCGCCCTACGCTCGATTGTCCCCTCAGCGGTTCAAGCCTCGGCGTCCCCTTCAGTGTAAAAATCGACCGACTCCGCCGTCGAATGAGAAATTCCCGAGTCGGGTTTTTGTGATTGTGCGGCCTGGCTCACAAATTCCAATCCTGATGGCCGCAAAACAAGTCCGTCATCCGAATCTCATCCTGATTTTTCGAAGACCCGGCCGGGAATCAGACTTGCTGAACCTTTTTTTGCTCAGAATGGTAACTTGCCCCTAGGCGCGACAACAAAGTCGATTTAATCTACTAAAAATTCGCAGAACTCCCAAAACTCGCAATCGATGATCTTGTATAGTTAGAGCGAGCCAAGCCGGTGCGGTTCTTGCGGCACCGGAAATCTGGTCGAGTGTGACTTCCAGACCCACCTACATGGAGATGTTTCCGATGAAGTTTGCCCGCGTTCTGGGTGCATCGACCGCAGCATTGAGCCTCGCTGCGACTGTTCATGCACAAGTTCCGTCCGCCCAAGTTCCATCCAAGGTCGTCCCGGCTGCCCAGGCACCGTCCAAGGTCACTCCGGTGGCTCAGGCCCCGGCTGCTCCGAGCAAGGTCGCGCCCGCTCCGCAGGCCCCGTCCAAGGTCACTCCGGTCGCCCAGGCGCCGGCCGCCCCGTCCAAGGTCGCTCCGGCACCGCAGGCGCCTTCCAAGTCTGTCCCGGTTGTTCAGATGGTTCCGGTCGCACCCACCAAGGTCGCTCCGGCACCGCAGGCGCCGAGCAAGGTCGCCCCGGTCGCCCAGGCGCCGGCCGCCCCGTCCAAGGTCGCTCCGGCACCGCAAGCGCCTTCCAAGGTTGCGCCGGCCCCGCAGGCTCCGTCCAAGGTGGCACCTGTGGCCCAGGCCCCGGTCGCACCGAGCAAGGTCGTCCCGGCCCCGCAGGCGCCTGCTAAGGTCGCACCGGCCGCCCAAGCGCCGTCGTATAGTGTTGCTCCGGCCGCTCCCGCGAAGGCTGCCGCTCCGGCTGCCCCGGGCGCTCCTTCGGTCTCGATCGACGTGGCACCCCCGCCGCCGCCCGCTGCCCCGGCTGCTCCGGCGGTTCCCGCCGCCCCGACCATCCCGCCCGCCCCCTCGATCCCGGGTGTCAAGTAAGACTCATTCGACTCCGATTCCAAAAGCTCAATCGAGACAGAGAATTGCGATCCCTGGCCCATCCATTACGTTGGATACGGCCAGGGATTTTTTTCTGACTTTTTCCCGCCACTTTCAACATCATCCCTCCCACGACGAAGACCCGTTCGAGGCGTTTGTAGACACTCGCACCGAGAGCAGCCAACAATTCGCCCCGATGAATTCCTTGGCAGACCGCGGCGATTTCATTGACTACGACGATCAATCAAGACTCGACGAAAATGTCGATTTTGCTAAGATCGTGTTGTTCTGTACCGGTAAGGTCGAAATCCGCGATCGAGTGTTCTCATTCCTTGATGGGATTCGAGGGCCTCGTTTCGAGTCAGTGCTGGTGATCCTTTGTTGTCGATATTCCCGTCGGCGCATCTTGGGAGTGCACCAACGCGGGAAAAGCCTTTTCGCCGCTCGCGATTCCGGCGGCTCGGCCGGATCCATCGCCGCCAAATCACTCATTTCTCGAGGTTCCTGATGGCGACCAGCCTTCGCGAAGAACTCGCCTCGCTCAAGATCGATCGTTCCGAGAAGGAACGCGGCGGGCGCTCTCGGCCCGGTCCTTCCGGCCCTCGGCGACGGAGAGGGGTGGGCTGGATTCGAATCCTCTCCTGGATGTTGTGGCTGATCCCCCTGGGAATACTCGGAGTCGCGGGGGGCGTCGCCTATCGCCAGTACGATCAGATCCGGTCGCGCCCGGAGGTGACAGTCGGCTTGGTCCAGAAGATGACGACCGGCGAGGCGGAAAAGCTGCTCAGCGCCAAGGGTTACTTGATTTCTCGATATCGCGCGATGATCGGGACCAAGCTCGCCGGCCGGGTGGAAAAGATGCTGGTCGAGGAGGGGAAGAAGGTCAAGAAGGGGGATACGCTGGCGGTCATCGAGCACAACGACCTCAAGGCGATGCTCGCGTCGCGCGAAGCTCAATTGCTGAAAACCCAGGCCGAGCTTGAGGAAGCCCAGGCCGAGGCCTGGGAGAAGGACCGGGAGGAACGGCGGTCCACCCGCCTCAATAACCAGAAAATGGCGACCCTGGAAGAAGCGGAGAAGGCCCAGGCGGCCAAGAAGAAGGCCGATGCGCGGGTCGCAGCCCTGGAAGCCAGCCTCAAGCTTTGCCAGGCCGGTATCAACGAAATGAAGGCGACCATCGAGACGATGCACCTCTATGCCCCGTTCGACGGAACGGTCGTCGAGAAGCAGGGGGAAGAAGGGGAAATCATCTCGCCCATGGCCATGAGTTCGTCGCTGGGCAGGTCGTCGGTCGTCACCATCGCAAACCTCGGCAAGATGGATGTCGAGACCGATGTCTCGGAGAACCTCCTTTCCCGGATCGACATCGGCCAGCCCGCCGAGGTCTCCGTCAGCGCGGTACCGGATAAGCGCTATCACGGCCGACTCCGCCAGATCCTCCCCTATGGCGATCGGACGCGGGGAACCGTGAAGGTGAAGGTCGAAATCCTCGACCCCGACGACAAGCTCTTTCCCGAGCTTGCCGCGACGGTCCACTTCCTGCCTAACAAATCCTCTCACCAGGCGGACGCGAATAAAGCTCATCTGTTCGTCCCGAAGCTGGCCGTCTTCCAGGAGAACGGCCACGACCAGGTCTGGGTCCTCGGGCCGAAGGACCGGATCTCCAAGCGCCAGGTCGAGGTAGCGATGACGACCGATGCCCTTGCCCGTGTGGAGGAGGGGCTTTCCACGGGGGACACGGTCATTCTCAATCCCCCGAAGACCCTTCGCGACGGGGAGACCGTGCGGGTCGCGCAATGAACCCGATCCGAGAGCAAACGCCCGGAATCTCGGAAGATTCCTCGGAATCTTGAATCGATAACCGCGCACTTCAGGCAACGCCGAACTCCCGGATGAATCCGCCCTGAGAGGAGGGGCACGACATGAGCCAGACCGCCTCGATCGAATTGCAAGGCGTCGATAAGGAATATCGCCGCGACGATTTCAAGATCCCCGTCCTCACCGGGCTCGACCTCACGGTGGCCGAGGGGGAATTCCTGGCGCTGATGGGTCCGTCGGGGTCGGGCAAGACGACCCTCCTGAACCTGATCGCGGGGCTCGACCGCTCCACGCGCGGCAAGGTGATCGTCCACGGCCAGGACCTGGGTGATCTCTCCGAGGCCGAGATCACCCGCTGGCGTGCCCACAACGTCGGATTCATCTTCCAGACCTACAACCTGATCCCGGTCCTCACGGCGTTCGAGAACGTCGAGCTCCCGCTGCTGCTTACCTCGCTTTCGAAGCGCAAACGCCGAGATAACGTGATGACCGCGCTCAAGGTGGTGGGGCTCAAGGATCGGGAACATCACTACCCGAGGCAGCTCTCCGGCGGTCAGGAACAGCGCGTCGCCATCGCCCGGGCGATCGTGACCGATCCCTATCTGCTCGTCGCCGATGAGCCGACAGGTGACCTCGACCGCACCTCGGCGGGGGAAATCCTGGATCTTCTCGAACAGCTCAACCAGGAGTTCCAGAAGACGATCTTGATGGTGACGCACGACCCCCTCGCGGCGGAACGCGCCAGCCGGACGCTCCACCTCGACAAGGGGCAGCTCGTCGACGACAAGGTTCGTGAAGCGAGGGTTCCGGCCGCATCATGAAATACTTCACCTACATCCTCCGGAACGTCCGCAGAAACCCGATCCGATCGATGCTCACCATCGCCTCGATGAGCATCTCCCTGTTCCTGATGATGATCCTGCTCTCGTTCTTCGCCATGAACGACGAGTCAACCTCCGCCGCGCGAATCTACAATCGCATCGTGGTCATGAACGCCAACGGATTCGCCGGCATGTTGCCGATCTCGGATCTCGCGCAAATCAGGGAGATGGACGGCGTCCTCGCCGCGACTCCGTTCAGCTGGTATGGCGGCAAGTACAAGGACGAGCAGATGCCGTTTGCCCAGTTCGGCATCGATGCCGACACGATCTTCACGATCCTCGACGAATACACCGTCCCCAAGGACCAGCTCGAAGATTTCAAGAAGAACAAGGACGGCTGCATCATCGGCCGCAAGCTCGCGGAAGACCGCAACCTCAAGGTCGGCGATCCGCTCCCCCTCAAGGGGGATCTCTTCCCGGTCGACCTCGACCTCTCCATCCGGGGGATTTACGACGGCGACATCAATCGCGACCTCCGGATGTGCTTCTTCCACTGGGAATATTTCGACGAGGCGCTGAAGCGGACCGCGATGGCGGGGGCCTCGTCCACCTCGTTGGCCGGGGACTCCGGGCGGCGCTCGGGGAATGCCGGCACGATCTTCGTGAAGTGCAAGTCGGCGGACGTGATGGCGCCGCTCAGCAGCAAGATCGACGACCACTTCCGCAACAGCGACAACCCGACCCGGACGCAGACCGAGGAAGCCTTCGGCAAGATGTTCGTCGAGATGATGGGAGATCTCAAGAACACGATCTACTGGATCGGCGGCGCGGTGGTAATCTCGCTCCTGTTCGTCGCCGGCAACGCCATGGCGATGGCCATGCGCGAGCGGACGACCGAAGTGGCCGTGCTCAAGGCGATCGGCTTCGGCAAGCCACTGGTCCTGTTCCTGATTTTGGCCGAGGCCGTGATCGTCGCCGGGTTGGGGGGAGTCCTCGGCTCGCTCGGCTGCAAGGCCCTCTGCGACTTCGTCGACGTCGCCCGGTATAGCGGCGGCTTCCTGCCGTTCTTCTACGTCCCCTGGAACATCGCGCTGACCGGCCTGGCGGTGTCCTTCTTCATCGGGCTGGCCAGTGGCCTGGCTCCCGCGCTCCTGGCGGCGAATTCTTCGGTGATCAACGGCTTGAGGAAGGTGGTCTGAACCCGATGGTCCCACTCAAATATAACGTTCGCAACCTGCGCGTCCGCTGGAAGACCACGATGATGACCGTCCTGGGGACGGCGCTCGTGGTCTGGTCGTCGTGCATCCTGTTCGGGCTGGTCCAGGGGCTGGAATATAGCCTGAAAGCCTCTGGGGAGCCATTCGACCTCATCGTGGTGCGCAAGGGCTCCTCGAACGAAAACACCGGGGGCTTCGACGCCGTCAAGGCCGACGACATCCTCAACCTCCCCGGCATCGCGCGCGACGACCAAGGCAGGCCGATCGCGGCAAAGGAAACGCTGAACATCCCCGTCGCCGAGCGGGCCAACGGCACCCGGACGAACGTGATCATCCGGGGGGTGCAGCCCGCCTCCCGACTGCTCCGGCCCGACTTCAAGATCGTCGAGGGGCAGGATTTCCAGCCCGGCAAGGGGGAGTGCATCGTCAGCCGGAACCTCTCTCGAATCTTCAAGGGGGCGCAAATCGGCGGGCTTCTCCAATTCGGCGAGAAGGAACAATACCGGGTCGTCGGCATCTTCACCGCGGGGGGGAGCGCCGCCGAGAGTGAAGTTTGGGCCGACTTCACCGACGTCCAGCGGAACACCGGGCGCACCGGCACGGTCTCCTGCGTCCAGTTGCGGGCCGCCAGTCCGCAGGATCTCGACGCCCTCAAGAAAACGATCGACGGCGATACGCAATTCCGGCTCGAAGCCAAGAATGAGATCGAATACTACGCCAGCCAGAATACCTCGGGAGCATTCCTGAAGGCCGCCGGAACCTTGATCGCCGTGTTGCTCACCTTCGGCGCCATGTTCGCCGCCGCGAATACCATGTTCGCGGCCGTGAAATCGAGGACCCGCGAGATCGGCACCATGCGGGCGCTCGGTTTCTCGCAGTTTGACATCCTCGTCTCGTTCCTCAGCGAATCGCTGATCCTCTGCTTCCTGGGTGGGGCGCTGGGGGTGCTCGCCACCCTCCCCTTGAGCGCCCTGACGATCGAGACGAGCAACTTCAACACGTTCGCCGCCATGACGATCTCGTTCCGGTTCGGCCCCCTCGTCCTGGGCACGGCGATCATCATGACCCTGCTGATGGGAGTCTTCGGCGGGATGTTCCCGGCGATCCGCGCCGTCCGCCTCGACGTGATTCGGGCCTTGCGGGAATTGTGAGGAGTACTCCTCACAACGGTGGCGAATTCTGTATCTACGACAGACCTGTTAAAATGTGCCCATGGAATGGAAGATCGTCTATTACAGCGAGGATGTGCAGAGAACGATGATGCAGTTCCCGGCTGGTATCCAGGCCCGGTACATCCATCTTACGAATCGCATGCTCGCTTTTGGGCCTGATCTTGGTATGCCTCATACATGCGCATTGGGCGAAGGTCTGTTCGAATTGCGAATGAAATCCAAAGAAGGGATCGGGCGAGTATTCTTCGGCATCCTGGCGAAGCAGAGCATCATGATGCTGCACGCATTCGTGAAGAAGTCGCAGAAGACGCCGACCAGGGAATTGAACATCGCACGGACAAGACTCGGAGAGGTGCAACGCGATGCTAGGGCATGATGAGTTCGTGGCGAAGATGTTGCAAGATCCCGCCGTTCGGGCGGAATATGACTCCCAGGCCGAGGAATATACCCTCCTCGACGAATTGCTTCAGGCACGCCGACGTGCCGGCCTGACCCAAGCAGAGGTTGCTGAGCGAATGGGTACTGATGAATCCGCCGTGGCCCGTTTGGAAGGTCGAGGCGGCAGCGGAAAACATTCAACGTCGATCACGACCTTGCGAGAATATGCGAAGGCGGTTGGTTGTCGTCTCGAAATCCGCCTGCGCCCTCAAGATCATCCGGCTTCGGGTGACTGACATCTCGATCTAAAGCCATTTCATTATCGCAAATGATCCAGCAGCACGATCATGCGGCGATCGGGCAGGTGCTCGCGGTCCAGCCCGATTGAGCATCCCCCGACCCGCTCCACGGGATCGCCCGGCAAGGCTTCCAGGAATCGCTCAACCGGCTGGATGTTGAGGTTGATCCTGGGGGTCTTGTAGTGCATGGGAATGACGACCTTCGGGTTGATCGCGTCGAGCAGCGGGGGGATCTCGGGGAAGTCGATCGTGGGGGGGCCGCCGGCAGCCGCCAGGACGATGTCCGCATTGCGGATCGGCGCCAGTTCGGCTTCGGAGAGGGAATGGCCCAGGTCGCCCAGGAAAACCAGTTGCAATCCGTCGGCCGAGAAATGAATGATCGTCACCTCATCGCCCAGTAGCTTTTCCGGCGATTCGAAAACCGGGATGGCCAGGAACCGGATGCCGTGCGACTCGATCCCCTCGGCGGGCG
>CALKTZ010000623.1 GCA_937997355.1 uncultured Planctomycetales bacterium
GATCTGGCCGTTGCCGTCGATGATCGCCGTGATCCCCGTGTTCACCGCGCGTGCGAGGGGAACCCGATTTTCGACGGTCCGGAACACGCTGACCGCGAGGTGCATGTCCAGCTCGGAAGACCCCCGGAACCAGCCGTCGTTGGAAAGATTGATCAGAACGTCGGGCTGTTTGCGAGAATCCGTGCCCTGGAAGAATTGGCGGACGAAGTGGGGGACCGTGTCTTCGAAACAGATGGCGATGGCCAACTGATAGCCGCCCAGCTCCAGATTCTTGGTCTCCGAGCCGAACGTCAACGTCGGCACATAGCCCGTCCGATAGGGGGTGAACACCTTGATCCAGGGGAGCGTTTCGAGGAATGGGATGAACTCGCCGAATGGAACCAGGTGAATCTTGTGATAATACCGGACGGCCTGGACCATCGGGTCGAAGAGGACCGCCGAGTTATATTTCCTCAGGCCGTCGGCGCGGTGGTCGTAATAGAGGCAGCCGACGAGCATGGGGACCTTGATGTTATCGGCCCAGGCGTGGAGCCGGTCGGAATGGGCCTTCCCGTAGTCCAGCCATTCCTGCACGGTCATGTTCTCGCTCAACGGCCTGATCTGGTTCAGGAGCTCGGCGGGGGGGATCTCCGGGGGGATGGAAAAAAAACCGTAGGGATAGGAAGTCTCGGGCCAGACGATCAGGTCGGGGCGATCTCCCCGCCGCATCGCGACCTCGACCAGGTTCCGGAATTCCGCGACGATCCGCTCCCAATCTCCCGACATCTTGAGCTTCTGCTCGATGTTGGATTGCAGCAATGCCAGACGCGGGCCGTCGCGGAACTGAGCCGTCGAGACGCGGAAGGAACCGTAGGTCAGCGTCGCCCCGATCAGGATGGCAACCGACCAGAGCCGAACCATCTGCCGCCGGGTGATCCGGCTCCCCGTGGCGGTGCGTCTCAGGAGGGGCAGGGTGACGAGGTCGACGATCAGCGCGTTCACCGCCGCGATGAGCAGGCTGAGCCCGAGGGAGCCCGTGAAATCGGCGATCTGAATCAAATAGAGGTTTCGATACTGGGAGTGTGCCAGATGATACCAGGGGAATCCCGTGAGGATGAACGCACGGGAGTATTCCAGGCCCACCCAGATCATCGGCGCGGCCAGGATCAGCGGGATTTGCAGCCGGAAGACGGCGATCCGCGTAATCAGCACGAAACCCGGCCACCACACCGAAAAAATCAAGGCCATCACCAGCCAGCCGAGAATCGCGCTGGGATCGGTGTGGCGGATCCATTGAATGGAGAGGACCCAGAACGCCACCCCGCCCATCCAGGCCGATCCGTAGATGCGCCAACGAGAACCCGATTGAACGATCAGCCAGAACAAGGGGACGAGCGCGATCCAGGCCAGCCAGTGCCATTCCAGGGGGGGAAATGTCGACCAGAGAGTCAGGCCCGAGGCCAGGCCGGCCCAGATTCGATGATCCGCCGGTTTGGAGTTCTCCTCGGCCCCTTCGACTGAGGTCATGGTCCGGTTATTCCTCTCCGCGGGCAAGCATGCTTGAACGGTTTGGTCGAGACGGGGTCATGTTAACGGAAGGGGAGATAACGGACAATTTCCCCTTCGCGGAAATCGCGGTCGCCCGCGGGAAAAATCGCAAAACCATCGGCATCCGCGACCGATCGCAGATCGGCCGAACCGGCCCAGTCCAGGGGCATGATGGTTAAAGGCGATGGGGCTTGCGGTGTCGTTTCGACGCGGCGCGCGGGGAAATAGGTGGGCCGGTCCCCCCGCTGGCCGAACGGCCGGGCGAGCCGGGCCTCGACCGATTCGTCTCCCGAAGAGGGAAGCCCGGCGAGTCGCCGGATCGCGGGCCTCACGAAGAGGAGGAAGCAGACAAGGCTGCTCACCGGGTTTCCGGGGAGGCCGAAAACGAGGCATCCGGGCCGGTCCCCCCGCCCGGGGCCGACTCCGAACCATAGTGGCTTGCCCGGTTTCAGCCGGATCTTGTGAAAGATCCGCGCCACCCCCAGCGATTCCAGGGTGGCGGGGACGAGGTCGAGATGGCCGGCCGAAACACCCCCCGAAATCAGGAGGATGTCGTGGGACAGGCCACGCTCCAGCCGTTCGCGGAGGATCTCCGGGATATCGGGCGCGATCGGCAAACCTTCCGCATCGGCCCCGGCCTCGACGGCGCATGCCCGGAGCATCATGGAATTCGAATTGCGTATTTGCCCCTCGCCCGGCTCGCGGTCGATTTCCACCAGCTCATCGCCGGTGGGTAACACGGCGACCGAAGGTCGCGGAATGACCGAAACCTCGGCCTTGCCGACCGCCGCGAGGAGCCCGATTCGCGGGGGGCTGAGCCGGGAACCCCGGGTCAAGACCCGATCACCGGCCTTCATCTCTCGACCTCTCAGGAGTCGGCTCTGCCCGGGACGGACATCCGGCTGATCGATGAACACAAAACCATCGACGGTCCGCGTCCGCTCGTGCATGACGACGCAGTCGGCCTCCGGTGGAAGCGGAGCCCCCGTGGTGATTACCGCTGCTTCTCGGGGACCGAGCGGCCGGGTCGGCAATCGACCGGCGGTGATGGTTTCGCCGATCCGAAGTTGTCGGTCCGATCCGGTCAGGTCGCTCGACCGGACCGCGAAGCCGTCCATGAGGGCCTTGTCGAAGGGGGGGAGGTCGATGTCCGCGACGATATCCTCGGCCAGGACGCAGCCAAATACCTCCGAGAGGGGATGTTTCTCCGGCGGCAATGGAACCGATGCGGCGATCACGTCGCTCAACGCATCTTCCACGGTCCGCATCAGCAAAGCTCCTTGGCCGGAGTGGCCGGCATGCCGGAGTGATCGACGAATCCGACAGGACCGGGAGGTCTCTCGCGTCTCATGATTTGATGAAGTTTCTCAGGAGCTGGATCCCTTCGAGCGTCAAGAAGCTCTCCGGATGATATTGCACCCCTTCGATCGGCAGGGTCTTGTGCCGAACTCCCATGATCTCGTTCTCATCGGTCCAGGCCACGACTTCCAGCTCGGGGGGGAGGGTGTCGGGCTTGATGACCAGGCTGTGGTAACGGGTCGCTTCGAAAGGGTTGGACATCCCCTTGTAGATCCCCTTGCCGTCGTGGTGGATCATGGACGTCTTGCCGTGCATGATCCGGTCGGCCCGGACCACCTTGGCGCCGAACGTGTGGCCGATGCACTGGTGCCCCAGGCAGACCCCGAGCAGCGGGATTTTCGACCCGAATCGGGCGATCACGTCATTGGATACGCCGGCTTCGAGCGGCGTACACGGCCCCGGAGAGATGATCAGATGTGTCGGCTTCCGGGCCTCGATTTCGTCGGGAGTAATCTGATCATTCCGGACCACCTGGAGGTCGATTTCCGGGTCGATTTCACCGAGCCTCTGGACCAGGTTGTAGGTGAATGAATCGTAATTGTCGATCAGGAGGATCATAGCGAAGCCGTGGGCCTTCCCCGAATTGCTGACGAATCGGATTGCAACGGGGAGGCTCTCCATCATCGGAGGAGTCGCGGCCCGCCGCCATAATTGGATCGTAACCACCAGACGCTGTAATCGGAAGTCGGTTCGCGTCGCTTTTCGGCGACCGAGCTTGCAACGCGTGCTAAGCTCGTGATTGAGAACAGGCTGGTCGGACCGCGCTCACACGAAGCAACTCGCGCCGGAGAGTTGCATCCAGGCGGCGTCACAGGCACTTGATCCGGCATCGGCAGGGAGCGGCGTATTTCGGGCCGCGGGACAGGGAGGTTCGTGTCGATGACAGCATTCCTCGCGATGACACTGGTTATGGCCGCGAACAGTACGGGTGGCCTGTTCGATCGGTTCCGCACGGATCACCAGCACCAGCAACCGCCGCAGGTTGCGGCGCACGTCCATCACCATCACCACGGTTCCGGCAAGCTCCTCGCCGATGGCGGGAAGATCCTTCCGCCCGGTCCCGGGTATGGCTGGGGATTCGCGAACGGCAACCCCGACGGCTACGGCTGGCACGACATCCAGGATTATCTCCCCCTCGGACCCGACCGGGATGCCGAATACTTCTTCCCGCGTTATCTGGCGGTCCCCCCCGAACAGCTCTTCTTCCCGACCTATTACAATCCCTACACGACGCGCGGCCAGCGCTACGTGCCATACGCCGGGGCGGGTGGTTGGCATCCGATGGGAGGCCCTCCCGCCGACCCCGCGACGCTTCCGGTCAAGCCGAAGGCCGAGGCAATCTATGCCGGCGAGAAACCGGCCGTCCCCGTCCTCAATGGAAAGATCGAAGCCAAGCCGACGAATTCCGGGACCTCGGGGCTGACTCCCTGATCTGATGGTCTTGATGGCTCATCGGTGCGAATACGAATAGGCGGTCCCCGGGAATCTCCCCCTGGGACCGCCTTTGCATGCGCGCCAAGCTCGGTTTGGAACGGCTTATTGCAGTTGCCCACGGCCCAGGAGCTGCCAGACCGATTCGACGATCCCGTTGCGATGGCCGATGACGCGGTCGTGCAGTACGAAGGTGAAATCGCTGTAACCCGGGATCACCCGGACCTTCTCGCCGATCGACAGCGAATCGTCGGGGCCGAGCGTGACCGGCGCATGCTCGGCGGAAAGCCCCCCCACCTCGCATTGCGGGTATCCGATGATGACAGGAGGAGTCCGGTAGGCGCTGATCGACTTCTGGCCGATATCCAGGATCGCGCGAGAGGGGTCCGGTCGGCTCACGACCGTGGCCAGGAGGCTGATGGCCGGGTTGTGGCCTTTTACGCCGCAAAGCTCCGTGTAGTACCGGCAGGCGAAGATGCCTCCTCCCGCCTGGATTTCCGTGAGGCCGGGCTCGTCGGCGGAGAATTGATACGATCCGGTCCCCCCGGCCGAGACGATCGGGCAGGGGAGTCCGGCGGCGGTGATCCTGTCTCGTGCCCGAGTCAGCTCGCCGATCGCCCGGGAAATCGCGGCGCGTTTGACGGGGAGTTCTTCGATCAGGAGCGTGTGCCCCTCGTAGCCCATCACCCCCCTGAGTTCAAGGCCCGGAGCCTCGGCGATGCGTTCGGCCAGGGCCAGCGCGGCCTCGGGGCCGATTACTCCTGTCCGATGCATTCCCAGATCGACGTCAACGAGGACGCCGATCGTGACCCCCGCCCTGGTGGCCGCCTGGCTCAAGGTGGCGATGTGGTCCTGGTGATCGACCGTCACCTTCACATCG
>CALKTZ010000624.1 GCA_937997355.1 uncultured Planctomycetales bacterium
CAGGACATGCCCTCGACCGGGATCGTGACCGTGCGCATCGAGGCATTCGGGGCTGGGCCCGTCTCCGCCCGAGCGGACGAGGCGATTTGTACCCCTCCCAGCGGCCCCCGCAGCCCTGCGTAGGCACCCGCGGCGAGGACGATGACCCCGACGACGCCCAGTGCGAGCCGAATCGGCCGGCGGCCTCCCGTGGACGCTCGTTGCTTATTTTCCATCATCGATCTCCTCTCTCGTGTTTGTGTCATGTGGCCCCGCGAGCCCGTTCGAACCCGCGGACAACGCGAGATCCCCGTCGAGGCTTTCCAGGATGGGGCAGTCGCTGACCGGCCCGCGCCCCGTGCAGGTGCCCGCGAGTTTGGTCAGCGCACGCTCGATCTTCTTCAGGTCCGCGATCTTCTGCCGGACGTCCTCGACCTTCTGCTCGGCCCGCCGGCGCACCTCGGTACAGCTCGTCCCGGGATCGACCCGGAGGGTCAGGAGCTCCCGGACCTCGCCGAGCGAGAACCCGACCTCCTGCGCCCGCTTGATGAACCGGATCAGCCGGACGCTCTCCTCGGGATACTCCCGGTAACCGGATTCTCGCCGGGGGGGTTCGGGTAAGAGCCCCTTCCGCTCATAGAACCGCAGGGTCTCGACGTTCACCCCGGCCCGTCGCGCCAGCTCGCCCGTCTTCATGTTGTCCATTCTCTTCATCCTCATGGTGTCATTCTAAGACCCGTACTATGGTACGGAGTCAAGGGGATATGTTTTCAACGACCCGACACAGGGCTAAGATTCCGAGAGAAATCGGGCCATCTGCGTCAGCTTGTTTCGCCGGTCTTTACGATCTTTAACGAGGGGCTGCGCGTTCCAAACGCTTGTGGGCAAGCCACTGGCGCAACCCCGAGAAACACCGAGTTGTTTTTTTAGGGAGGAGCCGATGCCCCCCGATGACGCTTCCTCTGGCTCCGAGGTGTCGGTCGATGCGATCAGGCCGGGCTTGGATCCATCACTTCCGGCTGCGTCTGGACGGATCGGGCCCTGCTTAATGCTGAATTCAGGAATGCCTGAATTCCGTCATTTCAACGGCTCGCCGGTGATGCCGGACGGTCGTCGGGCACGGGCTGGTTTGTGATCGGTGGTGGACTTAAAGACCTTCGTCTTCAGTTTCGTTTCGCTTCTTCCCGGCTCGGGATCGCCGCTCCGGCCTTGCGACCACCGCGTCGCCGGCCGGCATCGCCGGGCCTGCGCCCGATACGAACTGATGATGGAGTCGAAATAAGATGGCCGTGTGGCTCCGCCGGTGTACCGACTCCTTCGCAAATGCGTCGCCCGGCCGAGCCGCCGATTCCGCCCAGTCCCCAGGGGGAGCCATCCCCAAGGCCATGTGCCGGGCGCGGATGTTGGCCAGGACATTTCTCATGGCCCTCGGCACGTCGCCGTCGAGGACATAGGCCAGCATGCCGCCGTGGGGGACATGGCGGCCATACTTACCGTCGACGAACCGCTGCATCCCCTCCTTGACGTACTCATCGGCCAGCGACTTCATCACGCCTTTGACCCTGGCATTGAGCCGCTTGGCCTCCAGGCAGAAGTACAAATCCCCGTCATGCCCGGGGAAGAAGACGATATCCTTCCTCCCCGTCTCCTTGGCGAGATCGACGTCGATCTCCATGTCCTCGTAGCGGATCAGGAACCGGTGGGCCTGACGGTCGCGCTTTTTGACCATCGCCGCATAGAGCCGAATGGACGTGGCTTCCTCCAGCTCGTCCGGGAGGGGTGGATCGATCAGAGCCCAGGCGTCGAGGACGAGGGCGATCACGGTCCCCACCCCGCCCTGGGAGATGAAATCGTCCCAGGCGCTGCTGTCGCCGATCGTCATGCATCCCCCTCGGATCGCATGAGGATGGTGCCAGCGATCTCGTCGGCGTCGTTGAGCGCCGCCGTGGCGGACCAGAAACGCCGCCCGATGGGCTTGATGACGTAGAGGAGGGTCTTGTCGAAGACTTTCAGGCCGCGCACGAGCTCGAACGTGCCCCGTCCCTTGGCTACCCCTCTTTGGAGCCGCTGGAGCGCCGCGAGGACGCTCGTGGTTGCCCCGTCGATTTGCCCGGGAGTCTCCCCCCTCCGGGTCTTTTGGAGGACCACCATGCCAACCCCGAGATAGCCGTCTGCGACCGACTTGCCATGCACGCGGTACTCCGCATTCGCCCAGTCGTTGAGCGTCCGGCAGAGGAGGTCGACATAATTCCCATAATCATCCGGGCGGGCCGGGCGGAGAGCGGGCACATCCAACCTCGCGCGGGTGGGCCTTACGCTCGGGATGATGATCTCGACCGTATCGACCACGAGTTCCCGCTCAATGGGATCGACGTCGAAATATTCCGCGACGAGCGCCTCGGCTCGCGCTTGCGCCCGCCCTAGAACCTGGTCCTTCCCGAGGGCCGCGCCGCCCGCCTCGCGGGCAACGGCCGTCATGAGCCGGCCCGCCTCCGCAACAATCTCGGCCGCGCGTTCCGGTCGATCGGACTGACCTGGGAGCGGGTATGGCAGCCGCATGAGGTCGTCGATATCGACCATGGCACGGCTCACCCCCCAACTGGCTGAGGTATGGAAGAGGAAGTATCGGGCCAGGCTCGATCGCAGGTAGAACGTCAGGAAGGCCAGCAGGTCGGCGTCCGCGCCCGGACCGTGAATCCCCCGAATGCCATGCCGGTAGGCGACGTTGAAGTCCGCGAAGGCAACCTCGGGCTCGTTGGAAAATCCCGTCTTCACCAGGACAAGCGGCTTCTTGAAGATGTCGATGTTGCTGATGCCACGCCGCAACTCCAGCCCCAGCTCCTCCTCGATGTCGCAATCTTCGGGGAAGAGCATCAAATCCAGGCGGTGCGTGCTCCGTTCGATCCGCGCCGTGCTGCGGAGGGTAAGCTCCCGTCGAGTCTCCGGTGCATCGTTGGGCCCGAACGGCTCGAAGCCCTCCGCCACGAGCCATCGCTTGGACTGCCCCTTGCCTCGCTGGCCCAAGACATCTCGCAGCCGGGGGTAGAGGCGCAGACGGTCCAGGAGCCGGCGGTCGCGCGGCGTCGCCCAATAGCGTTCTTTCCAGATCAGCGGGGCATCCTCCCCCCGGAGGTCCGCGAGCACCTCGCGGACGGTGAGGCTTGCCCGGTCCTGCGGCAGGATCGAGATCACCTCGGCCTGGGTCACCGCCCAGTCGGTCTTGGGCGACCAATACTGGATGCGGTGGGCGCTGTCGGCCGGCTTCTGCTTACCGTAGCGGACGACCAGCGCGGGAGCCTCCGCGTCCTCGAACAGGAAGCGTTGATAGTCGGCCAGATTGAGAATTCGGCTCACCGCATGGGACCTGAACCAACAGCTCTGGAAATCGACGGCGCTCTTGGTGTGGTTGAACAGCAGCCCATGCGGCAGGACGAAGCAGACCGCGCCCCCCGCGGTGAGATGCTCCGCGGCCTTCCAGACGAAGGCGGCGGCGATCTGCTTGCCCGGGAATGGCAGCTTGCGGCCGGCGCACCAGGTCGCGGCCGGCGCGGTCGCGGCCCTGACCTTGGCCCATGGCGGATTGCCGATCACGTAATCCACCTGCTGTGCCGGCGCCGCATCGTCGTCGAAGAAGTCGGCGCAGCGGATGGTCGCCGTCTCGTTCTCGTCGCTCGCGACCAGCCTCGGCAAGACCTTGACCTTCTTCAGCACGCGGCGAATGTCCGGCGGGGAGAGCTGGTCGAGGAAGGCAAGGTAGAGGCTGAATGCCGCGATCAGGCAGGCGGTCCGGCTCTTGTCGATACCATACAGGTTCGTCTTGAGGATCGACGTGAGCCCCTTGAGCTTCGCGTCGTAGCCGGCCCCGGGGTTGGCCCTCCCCCACTCCTCGGCCAGGCGATTGAACAGGCCGACCAAGAAGATGCCGGAGCCGCAGGCCGGGTCGAGGAACCGCTTGCCGAGCAACGAGCGTTCCCCGTCCAAGGCGCTGTCAATGACCAGCTCCGCCAGGAACCGCGGGGTGTAGAAGGCACCGGATTCCCGCTTCTCGCGCTCGCCCGCGGCCTTCAGGAAGTGCTCGTAGATGGCGCTGATGGTCTCGATCGGGATGATGCCGAATTCGTAAGGCCAGAATCTCTGCTGGCCGGATTCCGGGTCGGTCCCCCGGATGAAGTCGCCGAGGATGTCGAGATGCTCGGGCCTCACCCATCGGGCCTCGGCCCGCAGGTCGTCGCTGAACAGGTCGCCGTTGAAATCCAGCCCGAGCTGCGCGAACAACGCGTAGAGCTCATCCCGCGCCCGGGTCCAAGGCTTACGACCCAGGATGCCGCCGAGGCCCGAGGCCCCCTCGATGCCCGCCTCTTCCAGGTATTTCCGGTCGATCACCTTGCGATCGAACAAGTAGCAGGTGAAGACGAGGCGGCACAGCAGCGCATCAAGCGATGAGGATTCAAGGCGGTCGTCGGGGACCCCCGCCAAGCGGTTGCGGGTTGCCTCCAGGTGGCGTAAGAGGTTGCGATCCACCCGCTGGCGCGGGTCGAAAACCCGCCTATGCCTGTGGAAATACTCGCCCGTCTCGACGGAAGCGAGGAACCCCTGGAGCCGCTCGGCGACCCTGTCCAGCCTCTCGACGAAGCCATGCGGATCGGCTGGCCCACTCGGCGTGAGATCCGGCTGGGAGAGGCCGGAATAGACGTGGACCTCGTCGGGGGCGATCAGCACCAGGATGGGCGCAACGCCCTGGTTCCAGAAGGTGCGGTGCAGGGCCGCCACGTCCGAGGGGTCGAACGCATCGACCACGCGGAAGTAGACGATGGGCGTCTGGTCCTGGCACAAAACGCCGCTCAGCCCCATCTCCTCGAATGCCCGGCGCAGCACGTGCGCCTGCGGGGCGATGGCGCCGGCCGCCTCGATGTCATCGAGGCCGGCGAAAAATTGGGGCGCGCTCCTGCCTTCGATGCCGAATTCCGACCGCCAATCGGTTGCGGAGGTGGCGGTCATGAGCCGTCCGCCCCCTTCGCGTCGACGCCCGCCTCCGGCTCGTCCAGAAGCTGGTAAGCCCAGCCGTTCGAGAGTTTACGGGAACGAATCTTGTAGCCGCGCTGCTTCAACGACAGGATGTCACGATAGATGGTCTGGTCGCAGACCTGGAGCCGTGAGGCGAGCGCCGGCGTCGAAAACGTGCCGGCCCGGATTAGGTCCAACAAGTTCTCTAACCGA
>CALKTZ010000625.1 GCA_937997355.1 uncultured Planctomycetales bacterium
CGGCCGCCGTGACCATACTTCTATGGAATCGCCCCTGATTGGATAGAAGAACGATAGCATACATCACGCAGTCAAACAATTCCCGCGTGGCGAAACATCAAAGGTCAATTCACGTTAGGGAGAGCCCAGGAGCTTCGGCCGCGATGCTGCGAGGAGGGCCGAAACGAACCAAACCGGGATCGCCGATCTTTGCGAATACTGGACAGTCCCGATTTCGGGGGCTACATTCGGTGGAAAATCGGCGTGGTGACGGCCGGAACTTTTACCCAGGAAACTCGGCGTTGTGACGGACGATTCGCGATGGATCGTCGGTCGGCGGACGAACTCTCGGGTGAGCCTTGCACCCGCCAACATTTTTGCGGAACGTTGTTCGGGTCTCGCGTCGACTCGAACGAAGGTCTGAGGTTTCTCAAATCATGGCGGTCTCCGTGGATCCACAGGCGTTGTTGCGGAACTTCAAAAGAAACCACGACTTCTTCATCGGGATCGACAGCGACGGTTGCGTCTTCGATACCATGGAGGTGAAGCACAAGGAGTGCTTCATCCCCAATATCATCAAATACTATGGGTTGGCCGCAATTTCCAAATATGCCCGGGAGGCGGCCGAGTTCGTCAACCTTTACTCCAAGGACCGGGGGATCAACCGATTTCATGCCCTTGTCCGCACGATTGACCTGCTCGCGGATCGTCCCGAGATCGCCCGTCGAGGGTTTCAACTCCCCTCCATCGAAGCCATCCGCCAGTGGACCCTGCGGGAGACCAAGCTGGCCAACCCGACCTTGAAGCAAGAGGTCCATCAGAAAGGGGTTACGGAACTCGCCTCGACCCTCGATTGGAGCGAGGCCGTCAACCGCACGATCGAGGAGGTGGTCAAGAGCGTTCCCCCCTTCCCATTCGTGCGAGAGGCGATCGCCAGCATGAAAGGAAAGGCCGACGTGATGGTCGTCTCGGCGACCCCTTCCGACGCGCTTGAGCGGGAATGGGAGGAGCACGGCCTGAAGGAGTATGTGCAGCTCATCGCCGGCCAGGAGCTCGGGAGCAAGAAGGAACACCTGCAACTGGCCGCCGTCGGCAAGTACGACCTCGACAAGATCCTGATGGTCGGCGACGCCCCCGGCGACCGCAAGGCGGCCGAGGCCAACGGCGTCCTCTTCTACCCGATCAATCCGGGGGGCGAGGATGAATCGTGGCAACGCTTCTTCGAGGAAGCCCTGCCCAGATTCTTCTCCGGGACCTACGCCGGCGATTACATGAACGATCGGATCGCGGAATTCGAGGCGCTCCTGCCGTTGAATCCCCCCTGGAAGATCGCCTGAGCGACCGTCAGAATCGAATCAGATGAGATTGATCGAGAGGGAAGGACGAGACGGACGGAGGCCGTGCCGCGGAAGCCTCGCCGCTCGTCCGTAGTCTTGGATTTTCTGGAACCTACCGTCATGCCCGGTCGAAACGTCGTCGTCGCCCAGTCGGGCGGCCCCACCTGTGTCATCAACAACTCGCTCCGCGGGATCATCGAGACCTGCCGACGCGACCCCAAGCACTTCGGGTCGGTCTTCGCCGGTTACTTCGGCATCGAGGGGATTCTCAAGGAAGAACTTCTCGATCTCTCGGCGACCTCCGACGAAGAGATCGCCCTCTTGCGCACCTCCCCGGCCGCCGGGGGGATCGGGACCTGCCGCTACAAGCTGAAACCCGGCCAGGACGAAGACTTCAACCGGGTCGTGGAAGTCTTGAAAGCCCACGACGTCGGCTACTTCTTCTACATCGGCGGCAACGACTCGCAGGACACCGCGCACAAGGTGAGCCTCCTGGCCCGCGACCGGGGGCTCGACCTCATCGCCACCGGCGTCCCCAAGACGATCGACAATGACCTCGGCGACACCGAGCTGACCCTCCTGGATCACTCGCCGGGTTACGGCTCGGTCGCACGATACTACGCCCACTACGTCAGCCAGGCTAATGAAGAGAACGGCGGCTCCTGCCCGGCCGACCCGGTCCTCGTCATCCAGGCGATGGGGCGCAAGATCGGCTTCATCCCGGCCGCCGCCCGGTTGGCCGACCCCGAACGCAAGATGCCGCTCCAGATCTATCTGACCGAGGCCGGCTTGAGCCTCGAACAGCTCGGGGAGAACGTCCTCCGCCAGCTCGAAACCGACGGCCGGTGCATCGTGGTCGTCAGCGAGGGCTTCGACGTCGGCGAGTTCGGCGTCCAGCGCGATAACTTCGGCCACATCCAGTTCGGGTCGAGCCAGACGACCGTGGCGCAGGTCGTGGTCAACTACCTGAACACCCTCAAGTTCCCGGTCCCGGGCAAGGCACGCGGCCAGGTCCCGGGGACCGATCAGCGCAACGCAATCGCCTACGCCAGCGTGGTCGACCTGAACGAAGCCTACGGGGTCGGCTGCCATGCGGTCGAGGTGGCCCGCAAGGACGGCAACGGCTGGATGGCGACGATCCTGCGAGATCAGACCGCCTCGGGCTACTCGGTGCGCTACGACAAGGTGCCGCTGGAAAAGGTCGCCGAGAAGGACCGCAGCTTCCCGGCCCGCTGGATCGCCCCCAATAAGATCGACGTGACCGACGAGTTCGTCAAATACGCGATGCCCCTCATCGGTGAGGATTGGGTGAGTGTCCCGATGGTGAAAGGATTGCCTCGGTTCGCCCGGATCACCAAGGCGTTCGCCCCCAAGAAGCTCCCCGCCTACATCCCGCAGACCAACCGCAAGAAGGGATGAGCCATGTCCCCGCTCGGCGAATTGGAAAGCCCGGTCGCGACCGCGAGGATAGCCCCGGCCGTCCATCGTTTCCGATGGAGCGTCGAGGACTATCAGAAACTCGCCGGGCTCGATCTGTTCCAGGGAAGCCGGGTTGAGCTGATCGATGGGGAGATTTTCGAAATGTCGCCCCAGAACGCGGCCCATGCCAACGCGATCGAGAAGCTGATCGGCTCCTTGATGCGGATCTTCGCGGGGGGATTCCGCGTCCGGTTTCAACTCCCCCTGGTTCTCGGTCCGGCGTCGGAACCGGAGCCCGACGCCGCCATCGTCGCGGGGACTTATGAGAATTCCTCCCGGCATCCTCAGCATGCCGCGCTCGTCGTCGAGGCGAGCGATTCGAGTCTCCACTTCGATCGGACCGTGAAGGCCGGGATTTATGCCCAGGCCGGAATCCCCGAATACTGGATCTGCAATATCCAGGACCGACAGCTTGAGGTCCATCGTCGCCCCGAGCCCGACCCGAAATGCCCCGGCAAGTTCCATTATGCCGAGGTGACGATCGTCCCGGCCACGGGCTCGATCTCTTCGCTCGCGATGCCCGAGGCTCGGATCGCGGTGGCCGACCTCCTGCCCTGAATGAGATGATTTCGCGTATACTGTGCGGTCTGAATTGAACGGATCGCCTACGGCTCACCTCGTAATTTGGGAAATTTCGCAATGCCCGCCTCGAATGGTACCGCCGACATCGGCCTGATTGGCCTCGCCGTGATGGGGGAAAACCTGGTCCTGAACATGGAGAGTCACGGCTTCACGGTGGCCGTGTTCAACCGGACCACCTCGAAGGTCGACGACTTCATCAACGGCCGGGGCAAGGGGAAGAAGCTGGTCGGCACGCACACGGTCGAGGAACTGGTCAAGTCGCTCAAGCGGCCTCGCAAGATCATGATCATGGTCAAGGCCGGGGCGCCGGTCGACCAGGTGATCGACGAGCTGGTTCCGCTGCTGGAGCCGGGTGACATCCTGATCGATGGCGGCAATTCCCACTTCCCCGACTCGACCCGCCGCACGCGGGACCTGAAGGCCAAGGGGATCCAGTTCATCGGCACCGGGGTTTCCGGCGGCGAGGAAGGCGCCTTGAAGGGGCCGTCGATCATGCCGGGGGGGGACCCCGAGGCATGGCCGCACGTGAAGCCGATCTTCCAGGCGATTGCCGCGAAGGTCGCCGACGGCACCCCCTGCTGCGACTGGGTGGGGCCCGAAGGGGCCGGCCACTTCGTCAAGATGGTCCACAACGGCATCGAATACGGCGACATGCAGCTCATCTGCGAAGCCTACTTCCTGATGAGCACCCTGCTCGGGATGAAATCCGCCGAGATCGGCGAGGTCTTCGGCAAGTGGAACACCGGCAAACTCGACAGCTACCTGATCGAGATCACCCGCGATATTTTGGGGCATGTCGACTCCGAGTCGGGCAA
>CALKTZ010000626.1 GCA_937997355.1 uncultured Planctomycetales bacterium
GAAGGGCTGGCCCAGATGATGGAGCACGCCGCCGACGCGGCCCGCGATCCCGACGCCCTCCCGGCCTCACTCCCCGACCCGGTGACGAACACCCGGCTCCTCTGGTATCCGGTCAACCGTTGCCGAAGGCCGGCCTCAGACCTGTTCACCCTCCCCTGCTTCCCCGACTACAACCGGCTCCAGCAACGGCGCATCCTATCCTATCTCCGCCGCCACCGCCGGATTTCCCAGGGTTGGATCAAGGTCGTGCTCGGCCAGGGGGGGGCCGACCCCTGGGCCACCCTCAAGCACCGGCTCCGCAAGGTGCTCGTCCGGACCGACCTCTGGAGCGATCAGATGATCGTGCTCCGCGCGGTCCAGACCCTAACGATGCTCGACCTCCAGCACAACTGCGAGCTCGTCTGGAACCTGGGGGGCTATCAGCAGATCGACCCGAACGCCCCGGCCCCCGCCCCCGCATCGCCCATGCCCGCATTCGCAACCGAGGACACAGCCGAAACGTCATCATGTGCTAACAACTAAAATGAGTCACATTGGACTGACACGAAGGGTGGCCGGGGCAAAGCGCAGCGTGCCCCGGGATGCAAGATCCGGGGCTGTTGGACTCCGGGGCACGCTCGCCTGATGGGCTCACTTTGCCCCGGCCACCCAGCCTTCAGAAGCCGTTGCTTAAAGGATCAGGGGAGACCGCTTTTCAGCCGCTTCAACCATGAATGCCTGAACACGCGCCACCATCTCATCGGGATCGGGGAGCGTGCCGTCGAGGATGGTCGCGTTCGACCAGAGCTGGAGGGCGCACCGCTGGATGAAGGGGTCGTGATCCGGGTTCGCCGAGAGGTTTCGCAAGCGCTCGACGAGCGGGGCGTTCGGGTTGATCTCCAGAATCTTCCCCATGGCCGGCAGCTCCTGATTGGCCATCTTGAGCAGCCGCTGCATCTGCGAGCTGAGCCCCCCTTCGGCGTTGACCAGGCAGCAGGGAGAATCGACGAGCCGCCTGGAGACGCGCACCTCGGCGACCTTGTCCCCGAGGGCCGATCGGAAAAGGTCGAGGACGCGCGTCATGCCCGGAGTATCGGACGAGGCCGAATCGGCCCTGGACGGCTCGGATTCCCCGTCGGACTCGGGGAGCCCTAAGTCTTCCGAATCGATCGACGTGAGGGTCTTCCCCTGGAAGGTGGCGAGGGCGTTCATCACGAACTCGTCGATCGGCTCCGTGAGGAGCACGACTTCCAGCTTGCGGCGGCGGAAGATTTCCAGGTTGGGGTTGTTCCGGATCGACGAGGCGTCGGGACCGCCGAGGTAATAAATCCGGTCCTGCTTCTCCCCCATCCTCGAAATGTATTCTTCGAGGGATGTGCGCGCCTTCGGGTCTTCGGACGCGGTCGATTCGAATCGGAGCAGCTTGGCGAGCCGCTCCCGATTGGCGAAGTCGACCATGATCCCTTCCTTGAGCATCTGGCCGAACTGCTGATAGAAGGTGGTGAAGGTCTCGGGGTTCTCCTTCGCCAGCTTGTCGAGCCGGTCGAGGATCCCCTTGACGAGGCTCGTCCGGATACGCCGGATCACGGTGTTGTCCTGCAGGGTCTCGCGCGAGACGTTGAGCGGGAGATCCTCGGAGTCGACCAATCCCCGCAGGAACCGGAGGTATTCCGGCAAGAGCTCCCGGCAATCCGACTGGACCAGCACCCGCTTCGCGCAGAGGCTGAGCCCGTGCTCCAGCCGAGAAAAGCCCATTTTTTCCAGGTTGGTCGGCGGGCAGTAGACGACCGCGTTGAACTGGATCGGGGAGTCGACCGACATGTGGAGGTGCCACAGCGGGGTTTCACCGGCATGGTGGGTGAGGTGCTGATAGAACTGGGCGTGCTGCTCGTCGGTCACCTGGTTCCGGGGTTCCACCCAGATCGGCTTCTGGTGGTTGATCACCTCGCCGCCGACTCCCAGGCGGATCGGATGGGGGACGAAGCTCGAATAACGCTGAATGACTTCCCGGATCTTCTCCGGACTGGCGTAATCCTTGGCATCTTCCTTGAGGTGGAGGATCACGGCCGTCCCGCGATCGATGGGTTCCGCGATCGGGGTGACCGTGAATGTTCCGGTTCCGTCGGACGCCCATTCCCAGCCGTTCTCTTCCTGATAGCTCCGGGTCCGGACGGTGACGCGGTCCGCGAGCATGAAGGCGGCATAGAACCCGACGCCGAACTGGCCGATCAGCGAGAGGTCGGCCTTTTCCTTGGCCTCGCTCGCGACCGCCTTGAGGAACTCGCCCGATCCGCTCCGCGCGATGGTCCCCAGGTTGGCCACCACTTCCTGCTCGGTCATCCCGATCCCGTTGTCCCGGATCACCAGCTCGCCCCGTTCCTCGTTCGGTTCGAGGACGATCTCCAGCGGGCCGGTCTCGCGATATTTCTCCTCGGTCAGCGCGATGAACCGCATCTTGTCGAGCGCATCCGACGCATTCGACACAAGCTCCCGAATCGCGATTTCGCGACTCTGATAGAGCGAATGAGACAGCAGATGCAGGAGCTGCTTGATCTCGGCCTGGAAGGAATACTCATGACCCTCGGCCGTGGATATCGTTGCCATCAATGCACCGGATCGGACGATCCGCCTCATGACTTATTGACAATATTCCGCTGAAACCCGCATGCGCCCAGGCTATTGGAACCCCAAAATTGGGTTCACCCCGTGTGCGAATTGTTTGG
>CALKTZ010000627.1 GCA_937997355.1 uncultured Planctomycetales bacterium
GGAGCTTCGCCTCGTCGAGCGCGTTCAGGACACGCCCGACCAGGGAATCCAGCAGGGCGGCGGCGGTGTAGCCGGGATGGGTCAACGGCCCGTGCTGGTGGTGGGTCGAGTCCAGGTTGAGCAGGTGCAGGACGAGCAATCGGGGCATCCGGCGCTTGATGATCTTGCAGGCGGCATCGGTCCAGATTTCGTCGCGGACGACGCCTCCCCCCGCTTCGAACCGCTGGAGCGATCCCCCTTCGCCCAGGTCTTGCTTGAGCTGCGCGCTGGTGTATTCGAGATGGTCGGGCACGTCGGGGAAGTTATCGGCGAGCGACTCCGAGCCTCGCGTGCAGGGCCAGTTGATCGCCGCGGAGCTTCGGCCCGATTCCTTGAGGAGATCGAAGAGGAGCGGCACGCGGACGAGGTCCGCCTGCGTCCTGGCGGGGTTCACCCGGACCGGCATGCCCGGGCCGGAGCGTTCCAGGAGGCCGTTGAAGAGGACGCCATGCCGCTCGGGATGCACCCCCGTCATCAGGGTGGTGTGGTTCGGCCAGGTCACCGAGGGGTTGGAGACGTGCATCCCCTCGACGGCCACCGCCCCGGCAGTCGCCAGCCCGCGCAAGACGGGGAGCGAAGCCTGCGGATCGTCCAGGAGATAGCCGGGGAATCCGTCCAGGGAGATCACCACGACGTTCCGTTCCGCCGGGTCGGCCGCCGAACAAATCCCGGCCGATCCGAGAGCGAAGGATGCCCACGCCAGGAGCCCGAGGATCAATTTCGAGCACGGGCTCGTGCCCCGGACCTGCTGCTTGCGGATGACGCTCATGCCATTCTTCCTCGATATTGGGAGGGTCGAATCGAACGATTCACTCATCACCTTCGACCAATATCTTACAGTCTGGATTTCTGCCGGTCAGTCATCAGGCGATGCGCGCGGAACGAACCGGGCGTCGGTCTCCTCGACGGTTCAACGGGCGTGCGAGCCGGCGGATCGAGCCCCCGCGAGGCTCGGCTCAGCGCTTCTCGCATGAAATCCGGTCTCGGGAGTTGCAGAATTCATCGAGCAGGGCGGCGCCTTTGAGCTTTTTAACGGCGGTTTTCGGGCCCGCCGCGACGTTCGCCCGGGCTGAATTGGGTTCGTTTGTGAAATGCGCCACGACGGAGGACGCGAGCCTGGAATACGACGCGTCTTGCCGGACCGGGTTTTCCCGGGGGGGCGCCGGGGCCGGCCTGGGTTCGGTCGGAACCGACGTTCTGGTTTGGGGTTCGGTCGAAGATTGGGTATCGACCGGTGGAGCCTGCCTGGATGCTCGGGCCTCCCGCTCCCGGAGCTTCGCCAGGTGTTCCAGGGTCTGATTCAACTCCCGATTGAGGGCGAACATGTAGCGACGAATCCGCTCCCCTTCGATGCTCTCGTTGAACGAGGCGATTCGCGCCGACATCAAGATGCGATGTTCGGCGTTGCCCTGGGAAGCGTCTTCCTTGAGGGGGACGCTCACCGACTGCTTGACGCGGTCGCCGAGCTGGGCCTGTTCGTAGAGCACGGCGCGATCGAGCTTCCAGGAGAGCGTCGCCGCCTGATGGACCAGCCGGGCCTCCTCCTCATTCCTGGGGGCATGCACCTTGAACCAGGCTTCCACCCGATCCGCGAACTCGGCGGGATCTTCGTGGGGGAGGATGTCCAGGATCATGGATCGTAATCCATGCTTGAGGGCATTGAGGCGAGCCTGAGCCTTGCCCATTTCGGTGATCGGCCCCGTGCTCCGGGCGGCATTTCGACGATTCGCTTCGACTTGCTTCTCGGTGGCCATGATCAAGGCTCCCGGCAGGATGTCGGCATAAAAAGGAACGATCCTACCGGAATTATGACATGCTCTCGGGGAATGAGGAGGAGAAATCTGGAAAAATGGGTAAAATAATGGCTTAAAATATCGTCAAGGTTTCCATCGGCGATTTGAAAGCGGGTTCACCAGTTATTTCTGGCGTTCCGGCTCGACATAGACGCGGC
>CALKTZ010000628.1 GCA_937997355.1 uncultured Planctomycetales bacterium
GCTGCCACCAGGAGTAAAGCCCCCGGCGATACTGCTCGGGGGCGGTGTCGGCCACGTAGTCGCGCGGGGGGAAGTTCAGGTTCTCCCAGTAACCGGCCGGCTGATAGGGCTTCACGCTCGCCCCTCCCACCTCCCGGACGAGGAGCCCGGAGATCGCCAGGGCATTGTCCCGGATCAGCTCGGCATCGAGACGGAACCGCCCTTGCCGGGCATTGAGACGATTCGCCGGATCGCGGGTCAGCCACTCCTTCGACGCCGCGGAACCTTGCTTGTAGGTGTCGCTATTGACGATGGTGCGGACCATCCGCTTGACGTCCCAGCCGCTCTCCATGAACTCGCAGGCGAGCCAGTCGAGCAATTCGGGATTCACCGGCCATTCTCCCTGCGAGCCGAGGTCGTCGGTATTCTTGGAGAGGCCGATGCCGAACAACTGCTTCCAGAGCCGGTTCACGAAGACCCGGGCCGTGAGCGGATTCTCCTTCGACACGATCCAGTTCGCGAGGTCGAGCCGGGTGAGGCGGGCGGCTCCCGCTTTCGCCTCGCCCTTCGCCAGATAGTGGGGCAACTCCGGCGCGACGATCGGGCCGGATTCGTCCATCCAGTTCCCCCTCGGCAGGATGCGGACGGTCCTCGGGGTGGCCATCGAGATCGAGACCAGCGTGCGCGGGAGGGCCGCCTCGTACGAGGCGAGGGCCTGCCTTGCCGACGCCAGCCCGGCCCGGGGCTCGGCAAGCTCGGGGGCGATCGCTCGGAAATGGGCGGTCAGTTTGCCGCGCTGGGCCGCGTCTCGCTGGGCCGGATCGAGTCGGAGGATGGTCGCAAGCTCTCCCGTCGGCGCGACGGCCCCCGGTGCGCGGATCGGCCGGGGGGACGTGGTCGCGAAGAGCCGGAACCGGCCGATCGTGTGCTCCTGACCGTGTCGCTGTTGCAGGGTGAACGTGATCGCCTGGAGCGAGCCGTCGCCGAGCGGGGCGGCCGTCTCGAACACGATCGCCTGGTCGCCGGCCGTCTCGCCGGTCGGCAATGCGACGGCCCAGCCGTTCCCCGCTTCGGCCTTGCCGTCGATCGCGGCAGAGGCCGGGAAGCTCGATTGCTCGAAGGTAGCCGAGGCATGGGCGAGCGGAATCGGCTTGCCCGAGGCATCCTTGACCGAGAATTCGCTCAGGACGAAGTTGCCGTTGGCGGCCCGGCCGGGGCCTCGCGTGGGGGAACCGGCCGGCGCGAGCGTATCGAGCCGGAACCCGGTCATCCCCTTGAGGTCCGTCTTGATCGTCACATGGAAGGTATCGACCCCGCCTTTCGACTGCCGGGAGACCGAGACCCCGCCGTCGGCGTCTTTGCCGAGGCGGACGCCCCCTTCGGCCGCGAGCTGATCGGGGCGGAGGAGCGTCCAGCGATCGGCCGAGGCCAGATCCGCCCGCGCGGCCGACTCCCACGACGCCTGAGACGCGGCGAATCGCGGCATCGAGGTTGAAGAGGGATCATCCCAGCGCTTTTGAAGCTCGTCGAGAGCCTTTCGGAGCCGATCGCGCTCGGCGGCCTGCCGATCGTCGGTCACGATCATCCCGGCCTCGCGGGCGCCGATGATCGGCTCCTGGATGTCGGCGAAGAAGGCGCCCAGCGAGTAGAAATCACGCGCGGAGACGGGATCGAACTTGTGATCGTGGCACTGGCAACATCCGAAAGTGTGGCCGAGCCAGACCGTGCCGACGGCGCGCACCCGGTCGGCCATCATCCGGGCCTCGTAGTCCTTGGGTTGCGCGCCCCCTTCCTGCGTGGTGAGGAGGAGCCGGTTGAAGCCGGAGGCCACTTTTTGTTCGTCGGTGGAGTTCGGCAGGAGGTCGCCGGCCAGTTGCTCGACGGTGAAACGGTCGAACGGCATGTTTCGGTTGAACGCCCGGATCACATAATCGCGATAGGGCCAGACCGGCATCGGATTATCGGAATGGTAGCCGATGGTGTCGGCGAACCGGACGACGTCGAGCCAGCC
>CALKTZ010000629.1 GCA_937997355.1 uncultured Planctomycetales bacterium
GGATTCGGCTTCGAGACGGAGCAACGTGCGATGCTTGGGGCGTTTCTTGCGGAGGGCCACGTAGTTGTCGTCGCCGGAGAGGACGTCCACGCAGTTGAGCACGAAGGTCACGTTGTCGAAGTCGAGGTTCTCGATCTTGCGGCGGCGGATCTCGAAGAACTGCTCGGAGATCAGGTCGAGGTCGGCGATGGCGATGGCGTTGAGGGTCGCGGGCTCCTTGGGCTTCTCGGCGTCCTTCTTGGCCTCGTCCTTCTTCGCGTCATCCTTCTTGGTCGCCTCGGGTTCGGCGGGGGCCTTCCCCTCGATGCGGGCTGCCAGGGTGTAGCTCATCCCCGAGCGGAGATGGCGACGGCGCGGGTTGATGCCGGTCGCGCCCATGAATCCCTGCTGGGCGACTTCGTTCCAGCCGATCGTGCCGCCGGAGTCGTTGGTGCGGAGCAGGGGGATGAATTCCGGCCCGGCCCCCCCCGCGCGAGATCGGAGCAGCCCCGGGAAGAGGGTGACGAGCTCCTGGAGTCCCGAGGAGGCGGCCTGCGACGTGTTGAAGGCGTCGGCCTCGCCGCTCCCCTTGCCGATGAAGACGACTTCGGGGGGCATGTCGGCGAGCTGCGGGTGGGGGTTGTATTCGTTCCAGACGATCTCGGTGGACGGCCAGTCGATCCCCAGCAGATCGAGCAACGGCTGGAGGTTCCCCTTCTGCTCGGGGGGTTGGCCGCCGCCGAACGGACCCCCGGCGGGGGCCTTGGGAACTTCGGGGGAAAGCTCGGGCTTGTCGACGGGGAACGGATCGAGGAAGAGGAGGACGGGGCCTCCCCCCTTCACGTAGCCCGTCAGGTTGTCGATCTGGGGCTGCGTGAGCGAGGAGGGCTGGGCCACGAGCAGCACGTTGAGATCGGTCGGGATCGGTGCGTCGGGGGAGACCGAGCTGACCTCGTACTGCTTCTTGAGCTCGGTCACGATCGACCACTCGGGGGCCTGGCTGAACGTCCGCATGTCCATGCCCCCCATGAGCTTCGCATCGGTGCCGAGGATGCCCACCTTCTTGCGCCCGCTCTTCGAAACCACCCGGATCGAGCGCGTCAGCTCGTATTCGACCGGGAGGCCGCGATCGAAGAACGGGATGACCACTTCCTCGAGGCCCGAATTGAAGGCGACGCCGAGGAAGATTTCCGACGAGGCTTGCTTCCCTTCATCGAGCATCATGACCCGCCTGGGCTCGATGCCGAATCGCTTCTCCGCATTGCGGGCCTCGGCCGAATAGAGCTCGGTCGAGATCAGGTTGAGGTGGACCTTGCCGCCGCTCCTCGCCTCGTATTCCTTGAGCAGGCCGAGGAGGTCGGACTTGGTCTCGACGTATTCGCGGGGGACGTCCGGGCTATAGTATGCCTGGATGAAGACCGGCCTGTCCGCCGGGATCTGTTTCAGGAGCTCGATCGATTCCGGCGAGAGGGTGTGGAGCTTCTCGGCGCTGCTGTCGTAGCGGACCCCGGCCCGGGCGACCAGCACCGTGAGGCTCGTGAGGGCCAGGATGATCGAGGCCACGCGCACGGCCGAATGGAGCCAGCGCCCCTTGCTCGACTCCCCGCCCGCCCAGTGCCGGCGCCCGAGGAGCGTCATGTTCAGGTAGAGCATGGCCGCCGCCAGGGTCAGGAAGTAGAAGATCCCCGAGAGGGGGATCACCCCCGAGCCGAAGTCGGCGAACTGCTCCGGGATCGAGAGGTCTTCGACCTGCCGGCGCACCGCCCCACGCAGCGGAGAGCCGATCACCCCCGAGAAGATCGGGATGCTGCAGAAGAGCGCCCCCAGGATGAAGGCCACCGTCACGTTCGAGGAGAGGAGCGAGGCCACCATCCCCACCGCGACGAGCATCACCCCCATCAGCCAGTAGCCGAGATAGGTCGAGAAGAGGACCCCGAAGTCCGGGATTCCCAGCCAGGAGAGGATCACGACGTGGCTCAGCGAGAAGAAGAGCCCCACCGTGTAGATCCCGATCGCCGCGAGATACTTGCCGAGCACGACGTCGATGTCGTGCGCGGGGAGGGTGAGGAGCAACTCCTCGGTCCCTTGCCTCCGCTCGTCGGCCCACAGGTTCATGGTGATGGCCGGGATGAAGAACAGGAGCAGGAACGGCATGTAGCGATTGAGCTGGTCGAGATTCGCCAGGTTGTTCGTGAAGAACGAATCCTGCCAGAACGCGACCGCCGAGCTGATGAAGACGAACAGCGTGATGAACACGTAGCCCGCCGGGTTGCTGAAATAGCTCAGGAAGTTGCGCTTGAAGACCGCCCAGATCACGCGGGGGCGGAATGGCCAGGAGCGGGCTTGGGGGCCCGTGCGCGAAGCGCCTTGGGATTTGGTCTCGGGCGTGGTCACCGCTGGCAATCCTCGACTCTAGGTGAAGAAGGCATGGGGCGGAAACGCGTCAACGTCTCGTCCTCCCCGACGCTCGAAGGCCGGCCTGGTCGCCGGCCCTGTCGCGGAATCTGTTCCGAATGATGGTTGGATACGGCCCGGGTCGCCCGGCCTCGTCGCGGCGGGGGCATGGGCTTCGACTTCAGACCGGCTGGGCGGTCATGCTGTAGAACGCCTCTTCGAGCGATCCCTTGTGTTTGTCGGCAAGCTGGGCGGGCGTGCCGTCGAAGACGAGCGTGCCGTCGTGGACGAAGAGGACGCGGCCGGCGATCGGCTCGACCTCCTGCAGGATGTGGGTCGACACCAGGACCGTCTTGGTCTTGCCCAGGTCGCGGATCAACTGGCGGACGCCTCGGATCTGGTTGGGGTCGAGGCCGCTCGTGGGCTCGTCGAGGATGAGGACCTCGGGGTCGTGGAGGATGGCCTGCGCCATCGAGACCCGCTGGCGATAGCCCTTGGAGAGCTTGCCGATCGGCTTGTGCGCCACGGTCTCCAGCGAGCACTGGGCCACCACGGCGTCGATCCTCCCCTTGAGCCGGGCTCCGGACATCCCCCGGGCCTCGCCGAAGAAGTCGAGCAGGTCGAGCGGCGTCATGTCGGGATAGAGCGGGCCGTTCTCCGGGAGATAGCCGAGGTGCTCGGCCGCCTCGATCCGATTTTCCTGGACGTTGATGCCGGCGATCCTGGCGGTCCCCCGCGTCGGGGCGACGAATCCCGTGAGGAGCCGCATGGTCGTCGTCTTGCCGGCACCGTTCGGCCCGAGGAAGGCCACGACCTGCCCCTTGGGGATGGTGAACGACACATCGCGAACGGCCAGAAACGAGCCGAACTGCTTCCGGAGCCCTTCGGCTTCGATCATGACGGGCATGGACATGCCGGTACTATCCTCCCAGAACTCTACTGTGAAACAGCATCCCTCGTCGATCGCTCGCGATCGACCCACACCACACACCGATCTCCGGCCGAGCAGAGCACGGTTAGAGGAGGACCGGCCGCCTCGGCGGGATGCCTACGTGACGAATGCCTGGCTCGCGACCTTCGACCGATCGAGCGAGTCTTTCCATACGAAGGTCGGACGAATGGGGTTCATTATGCGCATTCGCCAGACTCGTTGCAACCGGGCGGATCGGGGGGCGTTGACAGCCCGATTCAAAGTTCCTATCGTTTACCCAATTCGTTCGCCGGCAAGCGTTTTGAGCCATTGAAGCGGCGGTCGCCGCCATCCCCGGGACGGATCTCGCGGGGGAAGGGCGGCGATCGACTCCCCCGGAAGATCCATGACTGTACGCACTCGTTTCGCCCCCAGCCCGACCGGTTATCTGCACATCGGCGGCGTCCGCACGGCCCTCTTCAACTGGCTGGTCGCCCGCCACTCCGGCGGTCAATTCCTGCTCCGGATCGACGACACCGACCAGCAGCGCCACGTCGAGGAATCGGTCAAGAAGATCCTCGACGGCTTCCGCTGGATCGGGATCGACTGGGACGAGGGCCCCGAGGTCGGGGGGGCTCACGGACCCTATTATCAATCGGAGCGGGCCGAGAAGTATCGCGCGGCCACCGAGCGGTTGCTGGCCTCCGGGCATGTTTACCGAGACTACAGCACCGATAAGGAACGCGCCGCGGACAAGGCCCAGGCCGACAGGGAGAAGCGGGCCTATCGGTTCCGCCGCAAGCCCTACACCGACGCCGAGCTCACCCAGTTCGAGGCGAACGGGCAGCCTTACGCGCTCAGGTTTGAAGTCCCCCTCGGGCGAACCCTGGTGCTGAACGACCTCATCAAGGGCGAAGTGACGTTCGCCACCGACGAGATCGGCGATTTCGTGATCGTCCGGCCCGACGGGACGCCGCTCTACAACTTCGCCACGGTCGTCGACGACATCGACATGGAGATCACGCATGTCGTCCGGGCCGAGGAGCACCTGTCGAACACGTTCCCGCAATTGCTCGTCTTCGAGGCCCTGGGAGCCCCCTTGCCGAACTTCGCCCACGTCCCCTACGTGGCCGAGCATGGTTCGAAGGCGAAGATGTCCAAGCGGAAGATCGAGGAATACGAGAAGAAGGGGGTCCTCGTTTA
>CALKTZ010000630.1 GCA_937997355.1 uncultured Planctomycetales bacterium
GTTCCAGTTCAAGAACGGCGGCCGATTGTCGTCGATTTCGGGGGCGATCGCCAGGTTCCTCTCCCGCGATCCCTTGGCGTGCGGCCGGAATCGTCCTAGAATGAGGGGGTTCGTCGGACCTCCGGTCCCCTTCCACCACTTGAGTACACACCTTGATGCGGAAGGATCTCCTTCATTGATGTTCGAACTTGAAGAACGAGATCGGCTCCGCCAAACCTACCAGGTTTGCCGCCTGGGTTTCGGAACGTTGTCCCTGGCCCTCGTCCTGGCAACCCTTACACTCATCCTCTTGCTGGCTTTTGAATTTACCCGACTCCGGCTCTTTCATGAGATCCTCACCGCCCAGTGGTATCGCTGGATCGACACCCCCATCATCTGGGCCAGCCTCCTGGGCGCGACATTGCTCTGGGGCCGCTGGGATAATCCGAGCTGGCAACGCCGCATCGGACTCTTGCTGGTGATGAGCCTGGCCGACATCGTGCTCTGGGCCATGACGCAAGGGAGCGAGCTGGAAATCTTCGAACGCGAATTCGGCCACGAATGGCTCCGCTACAAGCTCGGTCAGGCCCTCGGTTGGGCCGAGCTCGCCCTGATCAGCACCCTCGCGTGCGACTACCTCGTCCACCTCGGGGTGACGAGCGTCAAGGAGATGGAAAAGTCGATTCGATCGCTAATCACCACCGGCGCCGCCATCTGGCTCTTCCTTTTTTTCGCCCAGACGAACTGGAAACACGGCTGGCCGTTGCAGGGGGGGCGTTTCGTCACTCGGGAAGGATTCCTCCTGACGCTGGCAGTGCTGCTGATTCAGACCATCGTGCTGATGCAGGTCACGGCATTGACCTTGCTGGCCACCCGCCAGTCGACCCGGATGCTCCAGGATCTCGATCGCGAGGACCCCTATCGCGAATTCCTCCGTCCCGGTTTCGACATCGACACCGAAGAATCGAAAAAGGCGGTCGCCGCCAGCCTCGGTTACGACTGGTAACACCGTATCGATTGGATTCGGCTGATCCCGCAAGGGCCGCGATGCAACAACCCTTCTTCCGTTCACGCGGAAACGATGGGGAGCAATTCTCGGAGCGACCTCGGCAGCGGGAAATGCACGTTTTCCTCGCGCACGAATTCTTCCTGGATCGTCGCGCCGAAATTGGTTTCGAGATAGCGAATACATTCCTGCACGACATCCTCGGGGGCGCTGGCCCCCGCCGTGATCAGGACGGATTCGACCCCGTCGAACCAGGATTGATCGATTTCCGCCACGCCGTCGATCAGGTGGGCCGGGATGCCCAGCGAGTTGGCGATCTCGGCGAGTCGCTTGCTATTGGAGCTATTCTGGCTCCCGAGCACGAGGACGAGGTCGGCCCCCTCCGCAAGCTGCCGGACCGCGTCTTGCCGGTTCTGAGTGGCGTAGCAAATATCGTCCTTCACCGGGTTTGCGATCTTCGGGAACTTGGCCCGCAACGCCGCGATCACGACATTGGCATCATCCACACTCAGGGTTGTCTGGGTGAGATAGGCGACCTTTTCAGGGTTGGAAACTTCGAGGTTCTGGACATCCTCAGCCGTTTCGACGAGGACGATTTGATCGGGGGCCTCGCCCATGGTGCCGATCACTTCGTCATGTCCTTCGTGGCCGATGAGGATGATCGTATAGTCGTTCTTGGCGTACTCGATCGCTTCCTTGTGGACCTTGGTGACGAGCGGGCAGGTGGCATCGACGGCGACGAGGCGTCGCTGTCGGGCGAGTTCGCGAATCTGCGGGGAGACGCCGTGGGCGCTGTAGAGCAGGGGGGAGCCCTCGGGGACCTCGGTCAAGGACTCGACGAAGACCGTCCCCTTCTTGCGAAACCGATCGACGACGAACTTGTTATGCACGATCTCGTGATAGACGTAGATCGGCGGGCCGAAAAGCTCGAGCGCCCGCTCAAGGCATTCGATGGCCATGTTGACCCCCGCGCAGAAGCCTCGCGGAT
>CALKTZ010000631.1 GCA_937997355.1 uncultured Planctomycetales bacterium
AGATGCGCAAGGGATTTGCGTTCCACATCGCGGGAGACCAGCATCTGCCGGCGATCGTCCACTACGGGATCGACCAGCACGAAGATGCGGGAATCGCGTTCGCCGGCCCCCCCGTCAACAACCTCTACCCTCGATGGTGGGAGCCCACCCCCAACGGCTATAACGGCGCTACGGTTGCCTCGCAACTCCTCGGCAACTTCGTGGACAGCTTCGGCCATCCCCTGACGGTCCTCGCGGTGGCCAATCCCAAACTCACGTTCCGATCCTTCATCCTCGACGCCGAGCGCGACAAGTCATCCGGGCTCGGCATCGTGCGGTTCGACAAGGCAAAACGGACGATCACCGTCGAATGCTGGCCGTTCCTCGCCGACGTGACGGCACCCGGCACTCAATTTCCCGGCTGGCCTCGGACGTTTTCTCAGCTCAGCAACTACCAGCGCAAGCCCGTCGCGCATCTCCCGAATCTGGAAATCCAGGGGGCCGAGAATCCGGTCGTTCAGGTGATCGAGGAGCCGAGCGGCGAGGTTGTGTACACCCTGCGGATCGCCGGGAATTCGTTCCGGCCTCCCGTCTACAAGGCGGGAACCTACACCGTGAAGGTGAGCGAGCCCGACAGGGGGCTCGCCCGGGTGATCCGGGGATTGGCCGCGATCGATTCGAACGAACGCCCGAAAATCGACGTGAAACTCTAAAGTGGTGCTCGCTTGGATTGCGCGGGCATTCACCAGGTCGGGCCGGAGCGAAAACGGGACTGGCTCGAAGCGGAGCGCCGTGCCTGTCCCATTTTTCGCGAGCCCGCGCCATTGCCAAGATAGATCGGAGACCTTCGGTCGTGGGTTTCGGCGGGGTCGGGAGACCCGCGCCGAACGAAGTACAGAAATATGTAATTTAGATATGAACAAATCTAGACAAGATTCGCAGCGGCGGGCGGGTTTGCTCTCGGTTCGACCACGGGCTCGGACGGCCGATCCTCGGTCCCGGAGACGGGCTGGAGCGAATCCTCGTCGCAGAATGCGGCGCGGATGATGCGCTCGTCGGTCGTCGCCGCGACGAACCCGCCGGCGATGTCCCGGCCGTTCGACTCCTCGTGAAACGCGGCCAGCCCGTCGCAATAGAAGCGGTTGCAGGTATCGGACCGCATCTCGCGCGGGAGGCCGCAACCGCCGGCCTGATGATAGACGCAGGAGTATTCCACGGTCTCGATCTTGATGTAGCTCAGGTAGTCGGCGAGCACCTCGCCCGGCGTCTGGTCGGGATGACGCGCCAGGTAACGGTGCAGGGCCTCCGAGGTCTGATAGGCGTGGCAGCCGCCGTTCTGGCAGCAAGACCCTCGGCAGTTGGCGCAACCACCGTTCGACACCGCTTGAACGATCGGCAAGAGGGAGGGGGGGAGTTTTGCCGGCGGCGGGGGCGTGTGTCTCTGTGCCGAGGCTTCCGCGAGCCTGCGCGAGAAGGTCTTGAAGAAGAGGCCCAGGCGATGAGCGGGGAGCGGGGTCAATTGCCGACGATTGGCCGGGACAATGACCGGAAGGTAGCGGCCGGGCTCGGCGATCCCCAGCGATTCGGCTTCTCGATGGCGCAGCCCTTCGGCCTTGCTCCTCAACGCCTCGATCCGGAGACGCTCGCGCTCCCTCGCCTGTTCCTCGATCAGCCGACGGCAAGTGAGGTTGTCGCAAAGCCGATCCCCGAACTGGTGGGGAGAGAGGCGTCGGCCGCAGCCGGTGCAGATTTCATGGGCCGAGAGGGAGGCGTGCCTCATGCGGCAAACTTCGCTGCAAAAAGGGCTCCCGCTCATCTGCTGAAGTTGGTCGAGGCGCTTGCCGCAATCCCGGCAGGTCGCGGCGGCTTTGGAGAGGGTCCCTTCGCCGATCATGCTCAGGATCTCCCGGGGAGATCGCGGGAACGGTTGGATGCATCCGATGGATCAGGATTTATCCTAACGAATAATTGTGCTGTGTGCGATCTTCTTGTTCGAGGCTTCAGGCGTCGAGTCGTCCCCGGATGACCGTGACCGCCTTGCCGCCGAGGCGGACCCGATCCCCCAGCACGCGGACCCGCACGGCCCCTCCCCGTCGCGATGCCTGGTAGCCGTTCAACTCGTTGCGGCCCAGCCTGGCGGCCCAGTAGGGGGCCAGGGCGCAGTGGGCGGAGCCTGTGACCGGATCTTCGTCGATCCCCACGGCCGGGGCGAAGAATCGCGAGAGGAAATCGAATTCGCCGTCGGATGCCTTGCAGGTGACGACCAGGCCTCGCGTCTTGACGGCCTTCAGGAGAGCGAAATCGGGCTGGAGGGCGCGGAGGGCGGCCTCGTCGGCCACTTCGCAGAGGTAATCGAGCTTGTAGTTGCCGACGAACGCGAGGGGGACCTTGAGGCTCTCCGCGAGCCCCTCGGGGGGATCGCAGGGCCGGACGGCCAGCGCGGGGAAATCCAGCTCGATGACGTCGCCGTCCTGCTCGGCGCCGAGGAGGCCGCCGCGGGTTCGGAACCGGATCGGCGTCCCGTTCGGCCACCGCCCCTCGCTCCAGAGGACGTGCGCCGAGGCGAGGGTGGCATGGCCGCAGAGGTCGACCTCGGTTTGCGGCGTGAACCAGCGGAGCCCGAATTCCGCGCCATTGAACTGGAGGAATGCCGTCTCCGACAGGTTCACCTCGGCGGCGACCCGCTGCATCCAGTCATCGGGGCGCGGGCTGTCCAGCACGCAGACGCCGGCCGGGTTTCCGGCGAAGGGGCGATCGGAAAAGGCATCGACGATCGAAAGGTCGCTCGGCATCCGGTTTCCTCGCGTCGTATCCAGGAATCGGGGCGTCGTCCGATCGATTGCCCCCAGGATAGATGTACGAAAAACCGGCAAGGTTCGCGAGTCATGGTCCGGCAAATCTCTCGGCGGGGATGACGACCGGGAGGTTGCGCGTCGGGCGGTCTCTTGGTTTCGGAAATCGCCTCCTCTACCATGGTGGGCGTTGCCGGCCGTTCGATCCGGCGAATTCCTTTCCATCCGATCGGGAACCTGTGGCCGTCGCGTGCGACGATTGACCCGTCCCATCAGCTTGAATTTGAATCCGGGAGACGACGACGAATGAACGCGGCACGTTCGGTTCAGGGGATCGTGTTGTCGCTGGCGATCACCGCCTGCGCATGGAGCGACGAACCTGCCAAGCCTCCGGGCGAGATGCTCGACCTGACCGATGCGGTCGTGGTTGCCGCCGCCGGCCGGAGCGGGCCACAAGGCAAGGCCGTCACGGTTCTCGTCGAGGAAGTCGCGAAGCGGACGCAGCTCCGATGGCCGGTCGTCGACCCTACGCCGGAGAATGTCGGGAAGGGTGCCATCATCTATGTCATGATGAAAGAGCCTCGCCGAGGCAATGAGCAACGCGCGACAGAAGGTTTCGAGATCGAGCTCAATCCGAAAGACCGGACCGTCTTCATCCATGGCAACGATCCCCGAGGCGTCCTCTACGGCGTCGGCCGGCTGCTCCGCGAGTTCCGCCTGAGCCGGGGCAAGGCGGCCCTGCCCGCCGACTTCAAGATCGCGACCGCCCCAAAA
>CALKTZ010000632.1 GCA_937997355.1 uncultured Planctomycetales bacterium
TCCGGCCGAATTCCCCCATCATCACCACCAGGGTGTTCTCGAGGAGCCCTCGCTCGCGCAGGTCGCCGATCAGCGCGGCCAATCCCTGATCGAGCGGCGGCGCCATCGTCTCCTTGATCGTGGGGAAGTTCTGGGCGTGGGTGTCCCACCCGAGCTGGTTCGCGCCCCGGTGGTTGATCGTCACGAACGAGCACCCCGCCTCGATCAGGCGGCGGGCGAGCAGGCAGGACTGGCCGAAGGTGGTCCGCCCGTAACGCTCGCGGATCTCCTTCGATTCGCGATCCACCTGGAACGCGTCGACGGCGGCGACCGACGTCATCAAGGTATAGGCGCGTTCGGAGAACTGATCCCTGCTGGCGGTGAGCGGGGTTTCCGGGACATCTCGGCTGAATCCATCGAGCGCCTTGACCATCTCGCGGCGACGAAGCAACCGGGCGAGCGTGAGCTTGTCGGGCGGGGTCAGATTCTTGACCCGGAATGTTTCCTGATTCGGATCACCGGCGACGGAGAACGGATCATAGGCGGGGGTCAGATAACCGCTCGACGAGAAGAGGGGGGCGTCCGGGACCGCGACATAAGGGGGGAGCAAGCCTCGACGCCCCTCGCGCACCTTGGCGACGACGCTGCCATGGCTCGGGTAGACCGTCGCGGGCAAGGGGCGATAGCCGGTCAGCAGGTGATGGGCGGCCCGGTCGTGGTCGGCCTCGGGGGAGGTCAGGCTCCGGATCAGGGTCACCTGATCCATCTGCTTCGCCAGGTTCGGGAAGACCTCGCTGATCCGGAGGCCGGGGACCGTCGTGGCGATCGGCTTGAATTCGCCGCGCACATCGGTGGGCGCATCGGGCTTGGGATCGAAGGTGTCGAGGTGCGAGGCCCCCCCCGCGAGCCAGATAAGAACGCAGTTCTTCACCGCTTCGGGCGATGTTCCACTGTCGGGAGCGGCAAGGGCGCGCAACCTGAGAATGTCCTCGAACCCGAGCCCGAGGGTTCCCATTAATCCAAGCTTGAGAACCCCTCGACGAGAGAATGAATGGATCATGTTCGTCGCCCTTGTACTGGAAAGCCGCCTCGCTCCGGATCAGTGATTGAACGCAAATTCCCGCGAATTCAGGAGCGACCAGAAGAGATCCTCGGCCGCTTCCGCGAGGGATGGGGCCTGTTTCAGCTCGGACACCCACCGCGAAAGCTCCTCGGGGGAAGGGGGGCGGCAGACCGTCCGATAGTAGAGATTCTCGACCAACTCCTCGGGTTCCAGTTCCAGCTTCAGGGCGTTGGCCAGGTAGCCGTTCAAGCTGGTGACCTTCGACTCGATGAGATCCCCGCCGATCAGCAGGAGCGACTGCCGCAAGCTGAGGGGCGGGGCCGAGACGGCGGCGCAAACGGTCGATCGGTCGCAACGGCCGAACGCTTCGAGGATGGGGCTCTCCACGGCGGCGGCATCGTTGAAGTCGATCGAACGCCGACGTTCCTTCAAGGAAACGACCCGATTGCGGTCCGAGTAGACGTTGAGCACATCGGTCGCCTGGGCGAGCGCGTCGGCCATCTGATGCGCCGAGAGCGGACGCGGGATGTGATGCGAGAAGAGCCGTTGATCGTGCTCGTTGCCGGGGACGGTCGCGGACGACAGGCCGTAGGTTTCCGACATCGCGATCGTCCGGATCAGATGCCGTAAGTCGAATTTGTGACTCACGAAGTCCCTGGCGAGTGCGTCGAGGAGTTCCGGATGGACCGGCGGATTGGCGCGGCTCATGTCGTCGGGGGGATCGACGATCCCCTTGCCGAAGAGTTGTGCCCAGGTCCAGTTGGCCATCGCCCGAGCAAAATAGGGGTTCTCGGGGGAGACGAGCCAGGCGGCGAACGCCTTGCGCGGATCTTCGTTGGGGGGGAGATCCACGGTCTTGTGGTCGAGGAGCCGGGGTTGCGTCGGTTTTCCGGTTCGAAGATGCAACACCTTCCCATCGGGATTGATGCCCACCCGCGTCCTCCCGGCCATCATGCCGGACGCCATCCCCCCCCGTTCAACCTTGGCGAAGAATGCCGCAAGACCGTAGTAATCGTCCTGGGTCCAGACGTCGAAAGGATGATCGTGGCATTGAGCACAACGGAGCCGCAGGCCCAGGAACCGGAGCGCGGCCTGCTCGGCCTGGACGCTCGGGTCGGGCGAATCGAGCGCGTAGTTCACCGGCCCGCCGGTCTCGATGTCGGCGGGGTTCCCCACGGACGTGAGGAGCGTTCGAACCAGCTCATCCCAGGGGCGATTCTGCCGCAGGCTCTGATCGATCCAGCTCAGATAGCGATAGACCGTATCCCCCTGCCGGGCCTGGCTGATCTGGAGCAGATCACCAAGCTTGATCCTCCAGAAGAGGACGAATTCGGGCTTGCTGAGGAGTTTGTCGATCAGCTTCGTCCGCTTTTGGGGGTCCTGGTCGGCCACGAATTCGCGGACATCCTGGGGGGTCGGCTGCTGCCCCGTCAGGTCGAGCGAGAGCCGTCGGAGGAAGCGATCGGGCGCGAGCGGATGGTTAGGTTTGAGGCCGCGGGCTTCCAATCGAGCAAGGATGAACCGATCGATCGGATTCTTGCACCAATTTCGATCGTTGACCTCCGGTGGGTCGACAACCTTGAGAGGCTGGAATGCCCAATGAGTTCGCCCCGCTTCGAGATCGATCCCCTGGGATCGAGTGTGGGCAGCGCCCGAAGCCGGGGCGGTTCGTGGGTCGGGGGCTCCTCGGCGAACCCACTCGGTCAGGACCGCGATGGCGTCGTCCGGAAGTTTGCCGGAGGGCGGCATCTCAAGCTCGGAATTCTGGTAACGGATCGCCTGAATCACCAGGCTTTTTTGCGGATCTCCGGGGATGATTGCCGGGCCGCTCTCTCCACCCCGGGACCAACCTTCTCGGCTGTCGAGGAAAAGCCCGCCTCGAAGTTTCTTGGCCCTGGTCGAATGGCACGATTCGCACTTTTCGACCAGGATCGGTCGGACCTTGTTCTCGAAAAACGCGAGATCCCTGGCGTCGATCGGCGCGGCCTCAATTCCGCCGATGCCGATCAGCGACCAGCCGAGGATGCCGAACAGGATTCGGCGTGGATCTCTTTTTCCGTTCACAGGCAAGGTGCCATCCCCGATTTTCGGAAGGAACGGTCCCGACGATCATCCGAAAAAATTTGCCGCACGCGTTCGCGAGCAATTCTGAGAGTTTAACAGTTGTGAAACGCGCTTCCAAGCGATCGCATCGGGTGGATCGAAGCCCGTCTCGCTCCCGCGGAATCAATAGATGCCGTGGAGCGATCGTCCGGGGCCGGCGAGGGCGTCGACTTTCCGCTCGACCTCGGGATCATCCAACAACAGGGGGGCGTGGTGCGGCTTGATCCGTGCGTCGATCACGAGCGGGCCGGAGCATCCCCAGTGCTTCCGGACGATCGATGCGCCAACCCCGTCGATGTCTCGCGCCGGGTCGGAACGCGTGAAGGCGACCCAGAGAAAGTTCTGGAGATTGCGGGCGGTGAACTCGGCATCGTCGACAAGCACGATCAGCGGGAAGGCGCGGATCGGATCGTCGGGCTCGACGGCCTTGCAGAACGGAGCGCTTTCCTCGTCCCCTCCGCCATGCTTGGGGCCTTCCACGGCGAGGATTCCGGGGAACACGAGCCGAGGGTTGCCGAATCCGGCCGGAAGTCGGAGGCCGTCGGGCAGGGTCGTCGGCAGGCCTCGCCGTTTCGGTCCCGCCGCGGCGATGACGAGCTTCGAACCGCTGTTCAGGCCATCCCCCGAGTAATCCAGGGTGTCGATCGTCGTGCGCGTTTGGAAATGAAGGTCCGACGACCAGTCGACCCGTTCGAGCACATGGCGGAGGAAGGCGCCGACGTCGTGAATATCGAGGTCGGGTTGGTCTTCTCGGGCGACGATGAGGAGGTACTTGGCCAGCGAGAGCTGCCCCTGACCGAGCAGGGCATTAGCCGTCGTGAGCAGTTCCTGGGGGCGTCGGACATCGGCATAAGGGACGTAGCGTTCGCTGGCGATCGCCAGCAAGAGGGGATGGACCCCGGCCGCATCGACGGCATGGACCGCGTGGACCCCCGGGAGGACGGTGGGGATCAATGGGCCGGTCAACTCGTGGATCAACTCGCCGAAGCTGGTGTCTTCCTGCGGCGGGCGGCCGACCGTCGTGAAGGGCCAGATCGCATTCTCCCGGTGATAAACGCGGTCAACTTTGAGGACGGGGAAATCGTGGGCCAGGCTGTAGTATCCCAGGTGATCGCCGAATGGTCCTTCCGGCTTGCGAATATTGGGATCGATCGAGCCGGAGATGACGAAATCGGCCTCGGCGGGCATCGGCAGCTCGCCGGGGCGGGAGACCATCCGGACCCGCCTCCCTCCAAGAGCGCCCGCGAAGGCGAGCTCGGGGAGCCCCTCCGGCAACGGCATGACGGCCGCGACCGTCATGGCCGGCGGGCCTCCCACGAAGATATTGGCCCGCAATGCTTCGCCGCGACGAATCGCGGCGGCGTGATGAAAGCCGATCCCCCGATGAATCTGATAGTGCAGGCCGACTTCCCGGTTCGGGAGGTACGAATTACCCGCGAGCTGGACCCGGTACATCCCCAGGTTGGAATGGGCCAGCCCCGGCCGGTCGGGATCTTCGGTGTAGACTTGCGGCAGGGTGATGAACGGACCGCCGTCCATCGGCCAGGAGACAAGTTGCGGAAGCTCGCCGATGGTCATTTGATGGGCCAGGATGGGGCCGCTACGGACCCGTTTCGGCAAGAGCCGCCACATGGTCCGGGGGACGTTGTAGTATCGCCAGGGGCGTCGCGCGAGCGCGCCGGGATCGACTTTCAGCTCGACCAGTTTGCGGACCGGGTCGAGGGTGTCGCGGAAGAGGTAGCGGGCGCGATCGATCGTCCCGAACAGATTCGCGAGGACCGGGAACCTGGTCCCCTTCACCCTGGAGAAGAAGAGGGCCGGCCCTCCCGCCTGATAGACGCGACGTTGAATGGCGGCGATTTCGAGATGGGGATCGACTTCCTCGTCGATCGAGACGAGCTGCTTCGTCCGTCGAAGATCCTGGACGCATTCGAGAAGACTTCGATAACCCATTCGGCTTCGCTCGCTAGGTGGAACAATCGGGCCCGAACCGAGAAGAATCCGAGGGTAGACGTTTTCAATTTCGCCGCACAGGCCATTCCGCCGCGCCTGACCGGCACCCTGGAAGGATTGACCGACTCCCGCCCGTCTGAGGAAACTAGGAACTCCGCGTTCTCCCGAGATATCGACAGCAGTCCTTGAACCAGGGTGATTCTCCATGAACGGGCCGGTCATCGATTTGAGATCCGACACGGTCACGAGGCCGACCCCCGGTATGCGTCAGGCCATGGCCGAGGCCGCGGTGGGAGATGACGTCTTCGGGGATGACCCCACGGTCATCGCCCTGGAAGAGCGAGTCGCCGCGATTCTGGGCAAGGAGGCGGCCTTGTTCGTCCCCTCGGGGACCATGGCCAATCAGATCGCGGTGGCGCTGCACACGAAGCCGGGCGATGAACTCCTGTGTTCCACGACCTCGCACGTCTTCGTTTGGGAAGCGGGGGGGGTCGCCCGCCTCTCCGGTGTGACGGCCCGCACGTTCGACGGCGATGGAGGTTTGCTCTCGCTCGATCTCCTGAAGGGAACCATCCGGCCCGACGACATCCACTACACGCCGACACGCCTTGTCTGGCTGGAGAACACTCACAATCGAGGCGGCGGGCGAATCCAGTCCTACGAGAGTACCCAGGATATCGCCCGCTGGTCCCACGAGCATGGGCTCGCGACGCACCTCGACGGGGCCCGGCTCATGAACGCGGTGGTCGCCACCGGCCGCGATGCTCGGGAATGGGCGAAGTGCTTCGACACGATATCCACCTGCTTTTCCAAGGGGCTCGGCGCGCCCGTGGGCTCGGCGCTCGCCGGCTCGGGCGAGTTGATCCGCCGCGCGAGGAGGCTTCGGAAGCTGTTCGGAGGGGGAATGCGGCAGGTGGGGATTCTCGCCGCCGGTGCGCTCTATGCGCTCGAAAACCACGTCGAGCGTCTTGCCGATGACCATGCTCACGCGAAAATCCTGGCGGACGCCTTCGCCGAAACCGATGGGTTCTCGCTGGAGTTCGAGAGCGTCCCGACCAATCTGGTCTGGGTCAAGGTCGAGCCGTCGCTCGGCACCGGCGCTGAAGTTGCAGGATACTTGCGCTCGCACGGCATCCTGGTCGCCGCCCTGGAGACGCAAACCATCCGGGCCTGTACCCATCTGGATGTGAGTCGCGAGGCCGTGCTTCGCGCCGCGGAGATCATCCGCGGCATCGAGCCGGCGATGCTCTCCGCGGCTACCCTGATCTATTGACGATTCCTTGATCGAAGAGAGAGTTCGCCGATGCCGCCGATTGCCCGGCTTCACTCCTGGGATATGTCGCCGAGCGAGGCGCGATCGCTCCAGTCGGAGTTGGCCGAGCGGGCGCTATTGAAACCTTGCC
>CALKTZ010000633.1 GCA_937997355.1 uncultured Planctomycetales bacterium
GGCTTCGGAAGAAGTATCCGAAGGTCGATATTCATCAGACAGCCCTCGGCGAACATCCCGGCAAGGTTGAATTCTTCATCAACACGAAGAAGTCGGGCTTCAGCGGGATGCGGCAGCATGGCGATTCCGATGGGCAGATTAAGCTCGAAGTCGACTGTAACCGACTCGATGATCTCGTCCCGGCGGATCGAAAAATCGGCTTCATGAAAATCGACGCCGAAGGAGCCGAGCGCGACGACTTCCGCGGCATGACTCGAATCCTCTCGCAATCGCGTCCCGTGATCCTGTTCGAATGCACCCGATCCGGACTCGACAGCTTTGGTTACAAGGCGTCCGAAGTTTACAATTTCCTCGTGAACGAGGCGGGATATCAGGTCTATTCTTTCAAGAACTACCTCGCGGGGAGCGACCCGCTGAGCCTGAGCGACTTCGAAGAGACGATGATCTATCCGTTCAAGGCCTTCAACTATATCGCGGCGCCGAAGAATTCCTGACCGAAACGGAGCCTCTCGAAATCAGGGCTTTCGCACCCGGACGCCATGCGGCCACTCCGATTCTCCGTCGTTTACGACAGCAACCAGGGGCTGGGGTTTTCGATCATCGCGGCAAGCGTCTGCAAGAACCGCGCGGCGGGCGCGCCATCCACGATTCGATGGTCGAAGGTGAGGCTCAGGGTCATCTGTTCTTGCATCGTGGATCGATCGCCGACCATCACGATCTGGCTGCGAGTCCTCCCCAATCCGAGGATCGCGCACTCCGGAGGATTGATGATCGGCGTGAACACGTCGATCCCGAATGGCCCCAGATTGGTGATCGTGAAGGTCGCCCCCTGGGAATCGGCGACGTTGAGCGTCCCCTTGCGGGCCCCGTCGATCAGTTCGCGTGATCGCGCGGCGATCTGGCGCAAGGTCAATTGGGGCACGTCGTGGATCACCGGCACCCGGAGTCCGTCATCGGTCTCCACGGCAAGTCCGATGTGAATCCCCCGGGCGATCAGGATCTGATCCTGGTCCCAGCGCGAATTCAACATCGGGTGCTTTTGAAGAGCGATCGCCGTGAGGGCGACGATGATGTCGTTGTAACCGATGGTCAGACCATCGACCGATTCGGCCACGGCCTTGAACTGACGCCGCAAGCCGACGAGATTCGTCGCGTCGACGGTCGTGGTCAGGGTGACCGGCGCCGTTGACTGGGTGCTCAGCATCATTCGCTGGGCAATCGTGCGACGGATCGGACTCATGGGAATGGCATCAAATCCTTCCCGATTGCCGCGATCGTGGATCGTCCCGGGTTGAACGGCACGGTTCGACGAATCCCGTCGCGAGCCGGTACGCGTGGCCGCTGCTGCCCGAACATCCCGCTCCCGGATGCGTCCGGTTCGTCCCGTGCCTCGAAGGGTCGTCCAGTCGATGCCCAGCTCGTCGGCCGCGCGCCTCGCGCGGGGAGAAACCTTCGGCCGATTCGTTCGCGACGGTTCGATCACCCGACTCCCACCTTCAGCCGTGGCTTCCGCTCCCGCAGGTTCGGCGGCCACCCCCCTGGAGATGGGAGTTGTAGGAGTTTGTCCCCCTCCTTCCCGAAGAAGACTTGCTCCGACCGGGAAGGATTCCCCCGGCGCCAGGATATAGCCGATGACGGTGCCCACGGCCAGGGTTTGCCCCGGCTGCGGTCCATCGGCCGGGATTCTCAGGATTCCCCCCTCAAGACTCTCGATGTCCTGGGTGGACTTATCCCCCTCCAGGCTGAAGAGGGGGTCTCCCGCGACGATGGCCTGCCCCTCCTCCTTGAGCCAGCCAACAAAAATCCCCTCGTCCATGTTCCAGCCGAGGCGAGGGATCGTGACTTCAACGGCCATAATCGAGGCGCTCCATCATTGATTTCATTCAGCCGCGAGTTCGCGGATCACCTGGGCGATTGTGTCGGGATTGGGGACGACCGCGGCTTCCAGCGACGGGCTGTAAGGGGTTGGCGTGTGAGCGCCGGTGAGCCGACGGATCGGCGCGTCGAGATCATCGAAGGCTTCGTCGACGATTCGGGCCGCCACCTCGGCCCCCAGTCCAAACGGCCCGAACGCATCCTCGACGATGAGGAGCCGCCCTGTTTTGGCGACCGAGGCGGCAATCGATTGAACATCGAGCGGGGCAATCGTCCGGGGGTCGATCAGCTCGACCGAAATTCCCGCATCGGCGAGTTTGTCGATCGCTTTCAGGGTGTGCTGAACCATCAGGCCGACGGCGACGACCGTCAGGTCGCGTCCCTCGCGGACCACCGCCGCCTTGCCGAACTCGATCGCGTAACTCTCCACCGGAACCGGGCACTTCGTCGTCAAGATTTCTCGGTGTTCGAGGAAGAGGACCGGGTCCTGGCAGCGGAGGGCCTGGATGAACAGTCCCTTGGAGTCGTAAGCGTTCGAGGGGACGACCACGCGTAATCCGGGCACATGCGCGAACATCGCGTAATAGCTCCCCGAATGATGCGTCGCCGCGGAATGCCCCACGCCGATGCACCCCCGCATGAGGAGCGGCATCGAGAGCCGGCCGCTGCTCATGTATTGCATCTTGGCGATCTGGTTGATGATCTCTCCGACCGCATCGAGGACGAAATCCACGAACATGAAGTCGATGATCGGTCGAGTGCCCGTCAGGGCCGCGCCGCAGCCAAGTCCGACAAAGCCTCGCTCGCTGATCGGGGTATCGCAGAGCATCACCGGTCCATAAATGTCGTACAGGCCGGCGGTCGTCTTGAAGTTTCCCCCGCGTTTACCGATCCCCTCGCCCAGCACGAAAATGCCGGGGTTGATCGCCATCTCCGCCGTCAGGGCATCCAGCGTGGCCTGCATGACCGTGGTCTCGCGCATCTCAGCCGGCCCATCGGAAGGCGTCGATTGACGTCCATCCTCCGGACTTTCCGTGAAGATGAATCGCGTGGCGGTCGACGGATCGGGGACAGGGCTCGATTCGGCGAATTTCTGGGCATCCTCGACGATCTCGCGGATTTCCGAATCGATGCGGTCGAGTTCCGTCGCCTCAACCAAACCATCTTCGAGCAGCGTGTTCCGGAATCGACGAATCGGGCAACGCGTCTTCCACTCCTCGACGTCCTCACGCGTGCGGTAGGTGAAGTCTCCCATCCCCTCGGCATGCGCCCTGGTTCGATAGGTGCGGCATTCCAGGAGCGTCGGCCCGTCGCCGGCCCTGGCGCGAAGCGCGGCGGTTTCGGCGGCCTCGTAGACCGCGAGGACATCATTGCCATCGACCTCGATACCGGGAATCCCGTATGCCGCGCCTCGGTTGGCAACGCTCGGATTGCCCGCCGCATAGGCGAAGGGAACTTCCGTCGCGAACTGATTGTTCTCGCAGACGAAGAGGACCGGGAGCTTCCAGATACTGGCCAGATTCAGCCCTTCGTGGAACGCGCCGTTATTGACCGCCCCGTCGCCGAAGAAGGCGATCGCCAGGTGATCGAGTTCCAGCAACTTGAAGCTGTACCCCGCGCCGGTGGCCTGGAGGATGCAAGGCCCGACGATCCCGCTGGTCCCCATCATGCCGACTTCCGGCGAGAAGAGGTGCATGCTCCCCCCCCGCCCTTGCGAGCAACCGGTTGCGCGACCGAAAAGCTCGGCGAAAAGCTCGCGAGGAGTAACCCCCTTGGCCAGCGCGTGGCCGTGCCCGCGATGGGTGCTGAAGACCACATCCCGATGGGTAATGTGAGCACAAACGCCGACGGCAATCGCCTCTTCCCCAACGTAGGTGTGACACGCGCCGTGGACCAGGCCGCGCTGGTGCGACCGGGCAAGCTGCTCCTCGCACTGGCGGATCAGGACCATCTTCCGATACAGGGAAAGGGCGGATTCCTTGCTCACGCGGGCCGTACACGCTGTCGCCATGGTGTCCCGTTCATCATTCCAGGATTCGAGGAGCGGCGTCCGGTCTTCTGGATTCGCCTGGCCTCGGGAGGGGCGGTCTCGGCTCAGTGTAATGGATCAACCAATCGAGATCAAAGCGTCAACAAGACGACAACGCTGATACCCAGGAAGAAGATCCCACACAGCGCGGTGCCGATCTGGAGGAAAAGGTTGGGACGAACTGCCTCGGGAAGAAGCGTCCGATTGACGTACAACGCTTGCAGCGAACAGACACCGAGCGCGACATTGCCGAGCACGGCGCCGATGACGGCGATCCGAAGCGCGGGCAAGAGCCAGAGGACGAACAATCCCCAGATTCCATACAGGGCCAAAATCCCATAATAGACATACCGAACCTCGCCGCGTCCCAGGCGTTTGACCCTTGCACTTGACGTCCAGATCATGTCGGTCCAGCGCCTGGCGATTTGATCTCCCACACTGACCTGCCCCGGGGCCAGCACCAGGAACCCGCAGGACAGAGTCAAGATCCAGAAGAGCGAACCCAGGCTCGGATAGCGAAGCGCGATCCCTTCGGCCGACATCGCGGCGACGCGGTCGCCCGTGACCGTCGCATTGCGGATGAATTCCAGCGAGACCATGCAAGGCAAGGCCATGCCCAGGATCGAGGCGAATATCCAGATCCACTGATCGCGAACGATATGACGAATCCAGCCTCGCCATCGTTGCAAGTCGTCTCCCTTCGGAACGAACACGCAGCCGGTATGCGACAGACCGATCGTCCGGCCTCCGATCGCGCTCGGGATGGCACCGACGCGAGCCCCCATCCCCCATCCTTTGTCCCGGGCATAATTGGAGAACATGGTATTGCTCAGCCCCCCCGCGCCGGCGATGCCAATGAACGCAACGATCGTCGCCCAGTCCAGACTCGGCAACTTACCGTTGTCGCGGACGTAGCCGATCAGGCTCAGGGTTTCCACCCCCTCGTGATTGAGAAAGTTGCGAAACCGATCGGCATCGGGTTCGGGAACATCTTCGAGTCGAGTATAATTTCTTGCCGATTCCCCCGTCCCGACGGTCAGTCGGGTCGGTATCCAGGAGTGGCGGTCGACGACCTTCCCCTCGGCGGTCAATCGATCCTCGGCCCCATCGCTCTGGAACCAGAAACGATCGGGGCCGGCGAGGGACCTGGCGCGTTCGAGGAGTCGGTCGCGGGACGCCGCGACATCGTCCGGAAGCTTCTCAGCCTGCCTCAGACCATACTTCGCCGCGTTTTTTCCTTCTCCACGGAATAAGTCTCCCGTCGGTTCTCCATCCTTCTCCCATGTTCCTTTCACCTTGTAAGGAATTCCATCGACGGTTTCCCGCACCGTGAAATGGCGATCGACGACGATCGATTCGGCCTGGATCGGCACCATGCCGAACTCCAGGAATCCTGAGAAGACCGAGCGGATGACCGGCCAGGAGACGATGGTCGCCGCCACGATCGTCAGGTAACCCAGAACCAACACGAGCTTGGCCGTCATGATCTTTTCGAGCATCCGATAGACGGTGCCGCCGAAGATCAACGGGACGAAGGCGAGGATGAAGACCGCGAACCCGAGCCCCTTGACCAACGCCTGATCGCCGGCGGTTTGCGGCAGATGCCCAAGAATCACGGCGGCGAGGGGCACCGCCGCATTCGAGGCGTTGTAGGGCCAGATCGCGGCGATGTCGAGGATGGCATACGTGCCCAGCCAGAACTTCGGCCCCGGCCAGGTTCGCAGCCCGCCGACGATGATCGGCTCGCCGCAATAGACGGCGTAACGCATCATCATCAGGTTGCAAAACGCCTGGAAGAGGATGCTCAGCAAGGCGAGCCAGAGTAAGGTCGCTCCGTACTGTGCCGTGACGGCCGGCCCGAAAAGCCACTCCCCCGACCCGATGCTCGTGCCGGCGAGGACGATCCCCGGACCGATCAACCCGATCCACAATCTCCAACCGGCGGCCGGGGGTTCCGGCAACGTTCCACGCTGCCAATGAGGGAGATACTCGCCACCCAGCGAAGCGTCACCAGCCGAAGGGACAGAGTCTGCACCGGCAAGCAAGGAATGGGGCGGCTGGTCGTTGCTCATTCAATCATTCCGAGACAGAAAGAGATCAAGCGTGATGGTGGGAGACGCGAAGGCATTTCAGGTAATCGATATCACGATCACTCCTTCAAGCTGCGTGGCCGATCGACGCCATTCACCACATTGATTGGCACTTCTCCTCGAATCGCTCGGGCCACAGCCTCCGCGGCGGATTCTCTCAACCGCCGAACCGCCGTCTGGCTGACAGACGCGATGTGCGGCGCCACGATCACGTTCGGCATCTTCAGGAGCGGATGCCCCGCCGGAATCGGTTCAGGGTCGCAGACGTCCAGCGCCGCCCCGGAGAGATGCCCGCATTCCAGGGCTTCCACGAGTGCATCCGTATCAACCAGATCGCCACGGCTCAGATTCACCAGGATGGCTCCCGGTTTCATTTGTCGGAGCGCATCGGCATCGATCATCTTCCGCGTCTTCGAAGTCGACGGGCAATGCAAGGTCACCAGGTCGCAGGCCGAGAGAAACACCTCAAGGGAATCGCTCGCCTCCGCACCCATGGTTTCGATCTCA
>CALKTZ010000634.1 GCA_937997355.1 uncultured Planctomycetales bacterium
CCGCCATCGCTCCTCCTCGGCGCGACTTTCGATCGAATCCAGGAAGTCGGCGATTTCTTCCTCGGCCCATGTCTCGCGCCCCATCTCGGCGAGTTGTTTCCGGAGAATATCCTCGATTTCGAGGAGATAGCGCACATCGTCGAGGGCGTAGCGAAGCTGGGCGGTCGTGAGCGGGCGTCGCCTCCAGTCCGTCCGGGTCTCGCTCCCCGGCAGCGAAATCCGCAAAATTTGATAAACCAGGTTCACCAGCGAGAGCGGGTAGCTATAGCCCACGAGCCCGGCCACGAGCTGGACGTCGAAGAGGCGTCGGGGCACCTCCCTGGTCTTCATATGGCAAATTCGCAGGTCCTCCCCGGCCGCGTGCATGACAACATCGATGTTCGGATCGAGCACAACATCCCAGAAGCTGGAGAGGTTGTGGATGGCGAGGGGGTCGACGACGGCCAGTCGATCGGTCGTCGCAACCTGGATCAAGCAAAGCACCGGCTCGAACGTTTCTTCCGAGACGAACTCGGTGTCGAATGCGAATCGCCCTCGCTCGCGAATGTGGTTGACCAGTTCGGTAAGTTGGTGCTCCGTGGTGATGAGCGTCGCGGATTCTTTCGGAGCGTCCGACATCAGTCTTCCTGAATCTTGAAAACGGCACTTACTGGAGCACGTGCGGACGCATCCTCACCTCAAGTCCGATAGCTGGCGGGTCGTCCCTAGCGGATTATCGCGGCCGAAGGGTGGTGACGCAAGTGAGCCTCGATTTGAGGTCCGTCGCTAAACCAATCGATCCAAGAAGTCCAGGATCGCCGCATTCACGACCTCGGGATTTTCCCAAGGAGCCATGTGCCCGGCTTGAGGGATGACCGCGAATCGGGAGTCGGGCATGGCGTCGGCGATCGCCTGGGCCTCGGTCGGGGTGGCAATCGCGTCCTCGGCCCCGACCAGGACGAGCGTGGGGACCTGAATCTTGTAGAGATCGGGACGCCGGTCGGGCCGGACGGCCATGGCGCGTAACGCCCCGGCGACCCCCTTCGGCGTGGTTGCTTCCATCACCGCCTTCAGCGGAGCGATCCGTTCGGGCTCGGAAAGGGTGTCCGGGCTGAAGAGCCGGGGAATCATGGACTCGACGACCTTGACGACATCCCCGGTTTCGAGCACCTCGGCGGCGGTCTCTTCTCGCTTCGCCGCCATGTCGGGGGTGTCGTTCACCGCCTTGGTGTCCATCAGGATCAGCCCCCGGAGCCGATCCGGATGATTGATCGCGAAGGCCTGGGCGACGTAGCCCCCCATCGAAAGCCCGCCGACAACGACCGGCCCGCTGATTCGCAGGTGATCGAGCAACGCGACCACGTCATCGGCCAGGGTATCCATCGTCATCTCGACGTCCGAGGGGGGCGTCTCCCCCATGCCCCGCATGTCGGGCATGATGAGCCGATATCGTGTCGTCAACTCCGGGATTTGTGACGCCCACATGGCACGGCTGAGGGGATATCCATGCAAGAGGATCACCGCCGGCCCCGAACCACGCTCCTCGAACGCCATCAGCATTGCTCTCTCCCGATCCGCGTATTGAAATCCGAGTTCTTACGCCGGCCATTGTCTACCTGATTCCGAGCTCAGACAACAAACCCGCCCGTTGAACGCATGCCGACGATCGGGCGTTTTCCTTCGCCAATCGCGTGCCGAATCAGGAATTTACCTGAAACAGTCCTGGTATCGCTCGAAAGGTGCATGGCCTCTGCCGCTCGGGCTGGCGGCAACCCTCACCGGCCTCTAAAATACAACGGTTCGATTCTGAAGCCATTCATTCCTCTTCGATGGACCCCGCGCGATCATGCCTACACCGAACGAGCTCTATGACCAGGCCACCGATCTCCGAGACAAGGGAGATAAGGAAGGGGCCGTTGCCATCCTGGAGGAAGCCGTGGCCGCGGACCCGAACTTCGCGATCGGCCACGGCCTGCTCGCCAAGCTTTATGTCGACCTGGCCAGGCCTGAAAAAGCCATCGAGCATGCCAAGAAGGTCGTCGAGATCGAACCGGAAGACTCCTTCAGCTACACCGCGCTCTCGGTAATCTATCAGCGGTGCGGAAAAATTCCCGAGGCCGAAGAAGCCAAGGCGATGTCCTGGCAGAAGCAAATGTAAACCATACCGATTTTGTGCGTCCGGACGATCTGGGCTCGGATCGTCCGGATTCTTTTTTCCTTCGACCGACATGCCTCAACCGAGGAGCCTCTTTCGATGAAGCGTTGGACGCCGTTCGTTCCGATCGCCCTTTTGTCCGCGACAAGCCTCGTCCTCGCCATCGAAACCCGGGCCGCCGATCCTCCGACAATAACCGAGTCTCAGCCGAAAGACTCCTGGACGGCCGAGCATCTCGACGAATTCGTCGGCCTGTACAAGCATCTCCACGCCCACCCCGAGTTGTCGAACAAGGAGTTCAAGACATCGGAGCGGATGGCCGGGGAAATGAAGAAGGCCGGGGCCGAGGTCACTTCCAAGGTCGGCAAGCTCGGCGTCGTGGGGGTGCTGAAGAACGGGCCGGGGCCGGTCGTCATGGTCCGAACCGACATGGATGCCTTACCCGTCGTTGAAGAAACCGGGCTCCCCTACGCGAGTAAGGCGCGGTCCACCGATCCGGCCGGGCGGGAAGTGGGCGTGATGCACGCCTGCGGCCACGACATGCACATGACCTGCTTCATCGGCACGGCCCGCTGGCTGGCCGACCACAAGGGCCGCTGGTCCGGTACCGTCGTCCTGGTCGCTCAACCGGCCGAGGAATCGGTCGGCGGCGCCCGAGAACTCCTCAAGGATGGACTCTACACCCGATTTCCCAAGCCGAATTACGCGCTCGCCCTGCACTGCAACTCCGAGGCTCCGGCCGGCACAGTCATGTACAAAGGGGGGCCTCTCCTGGCCAACGCCACGTCGGTCAACGTCCTGTTCCGCGGCAAGGGGGGGCATGGGGCCTGGCCGAACAAGACGGTCGACCCGATCGTCCTGTCTGCCCTCGCCATCCTCGATTTCCAGACGATCGTGAGCCGGGAGGTCCCTCCGTTGGAGCCCGCGGTCGTCACCGTCGGCTCGATCCATGGCGGGACCAAGCACAACATCATCCCCGACGAGGTCAAGCTCCAGCTCACCATCCGGTCATTCAACGTCGAGGTTCAGGAAAAGATCATCGAGGGGATCAAGCGACGGGCCAACGCCCTGGCGCAAGCCCATCAGGCTCCCGCCCCCAGCGTGACGATCGAGGAGAGTGTTCCCGTCACGATCAACGATCAGGCGCTGACCGACAAGGTGGCGCCATTTCTGGTCAAGGCGTTGGGCGAGGAGAAGGTGAAGCTGACCCAGCCGGTGATGGGGGGAGAGGATTTCTCGCTCTATGCCGAACAAAACGTGCCGATTCTCATGTTCTGGCTGGGGACCATTTCTCCGGAGAAGATCGCGGAGGCCAGCGCCCAGGGCAAGCCGCTTCCCGCGCTTCACTCCTCGCTCTATGCTCCAACGATCCCCGAAACCAGCATCGCAACGGGCATCCGCGCCATGACGGCGGCGGTGACCGGCTTACTTCCCCCCAAGCCTTGAAATCGGGTCGAGAGACCGTCCATCCCCAGGAGAGAAGTTCATGGATTCGATCCATCGCATCAAGGAAACCTCCGAGCTGTTGAGTCCGTCGCTGCTGATCTATCGCGACGTCGTCCGTGAAAATCTCCTGGAAATGATCAAGATCGCGCGCGGGGTGGACCGGCTCCGGCCTCACGTGAAGACCCACAAGATGGCCGACATCGTGCAGATGTCGCTCGCCGAGGGGATCACCAAGTTCAAATGCGCCACGATCGCCGAGGCCGAGATGGTCGCAGCCTCCGGCGGAAACGACGTCCTCCTCGCGTATCCGCTCGTCGGGCCGAATGTGAGACGATTCGCGCGCCTTGCCTT
>CALKTZ010000635.1 GCA_937997355.1 uncultured Planctomycetales bacterium
CGAGGACAAGGATCAGGCGCTGTTCAACAAGCTCGGCATCGAGCCGATGGCGCTGGGTGCGCACGCTCACCTTGCCGGCCCAGTGGCTGAAGATCATCCGTTCGGGGAGGTTGTCCGCCTTGCCCAGCAGGAGCGGGGCGACGCTCACGCCATCCAGCGGCTTCTGCGACGCGGTGGGGATCGCGGCGAGCTCGGCGAGCGTGGGGAGCAGGTCGATCGCGCCGGTGATTCGCGTGACCTTCGTGCCGGGCTTGACATGGCCGGGCCATCGCAGCAGGAGGGGCGAGCGGACGCCCCCCTCGTCGGTATTCCCCTTGCGCCCCTTCATGCCGCCGTTCCAGCGCCAGCCGTTGGGGCCGTTGTCGCAGAAATAGAGGACGATCGTGTTCTCCGAGAGCTTCAGCTCGTCGATCCGCTTGAGCAGGCGGCCGACGTTCCAGTCGATGTTCTCGCACATCGCCAGGGCCGCGCGGGTGTGCTCGATGTCTTCCGTTTCGGCCCCGTCATAGGTCTTGGCGAGCTTGGCGTCCTTGAACTTGGCATAGAAGCGGTCGGGAACCTGCATCGGCGAATGGGGCGTGTTGAGCGGCAGGTAGCAGAAGAATGGGCGTTGGGCGTTCGACTCGATGAACGCGATGGCGTGGTCGGTGAAGTCGTCGGTGACGTAGCCAACTCCGTGTACGAGCTTGCCGTTGTGTTCAAGGATGGGGCTGAAATAATCTCCCCAGTGTCCCGAGCAGAAGCCGTAGAACTCGGAGAAGCCCCGGCCGTTGGGGTGGTAGGGATACTGCGTGCCGTTGTGCCACTTGCCGAAGGCGCCGACCGCATAGCCCGCCTGCTGGAAGGTGTCGCCGATCGTCTTCTCGTCCAGGTTGAGCCGTTCGCCCCCCGTGGAGACCCCCCAGACTCCCCCTCGCGGATGATAGCGCCCCGTGAGGAACTCGGCCCGCGTCGGCGAGCAGACCGGGCAGACGTAGAACCGATCGAACCGCGCGCCGTCGCGGGCCAGGGAATCGATGTTCGGCGTCGCCAGGTTGGTGTTGCCGTTGAGGCTCAGGTCCCCCCATCCCTGGTCGTCGGAGAGGATGACGACGACGTTCGGGCGCGTGGAATTCGCCGGTTTCGGCGGCGCGGCGTGCGATTGGACGGAGGTTCCCAGGAGAATCGTCGGCAAGCCGGCCGCAACGAAGAACCGGAGGAGGCGTCGGACATTCATGAATTCCGTCGGGCGTCGGGACGCGCCCGCCTCGGTCGTGGGTGATGGATGAGGGGGAAAGGCCGAATTTGGTGAAGGAATGCGAGCTCGCTCACTTCCCTTCGGCGGCCCATTTCTTCATGAGGGCGATGTTGTCGGCGAGGATCTTGTCCTGCGCCGACCCCTTGGAGTCGAGATACACCTTCATGTCGCTGTCATACATGGCCGCGGGTTCGGGGGCCTGTCCCCTGTCGCCGGTCTCGGCGATCCAGCGGTCGAGCCGGTTGCGCATCTCCTCCAGCACTTTTCGATGGCCCGCGTCGTCGGCCAGGTTCTTGAGCTCGCGGGGATCATTGCGGAGGTCGTAAAGCTCTTCCTTGGGACGGGTCGGGGAGAAGAGGAGCCGTTCCTGGAGCGGGTCGAGCCGTCCGGCGTCGTGGAGTGTGCGGAGCCGCTGCACGATCTTCTTGGCGTCCTTGTAGCGATTCGGCTGGAGCAGGGGGCGGTCCGGGTATCCGTTGCGGATGTACTTGTAGTTCTGGGTGCGGACGCTCCGAATCCGGTCGACCGTCTCGTCGCAGCGGTCTCTCGCGGCGAAGACCGCCTCTCGCGGGGTGTAGTCCCTGGCCAGGAGGTTGCGCCCCTGCATGCGCGGGGGGATGGTGATCCCGGCCAGCGCGAGCAGGGTCGGGGCGACGTCGATGTGCTCGACGAGGTCGTTCCGGATCTTCCCCCGGGCGATCCCCGGACCCGCGATGATCAGCGGCACGTGGGTCCCTTCATCGTAGAGGAATTGCTTGCCGCGCGCGTGGCTGATGCCGTGATCGGTCATGAAGACGATGATGGTTCGGTCGAGGAGCTTCTCCGATTCGAGCCGTTCGAGCACATCGCCGACCTGCTTGTCGGTGTATCGCACGGCGTCGAGGTAGCTCGCCCAATCGTTGAGGAGCACCGGGTCGCTCGGATAATACGGAGGGAGTTTCGCCCGCCCCGGCCGGGTCGGAGTTCCCAGCTCGCGTTCGACGATCTTCGACCAATTCTTCCCCTCGCGATACTTGCCCCCGTGGAGCTGAACCTGCATGAAGAACGGCTGACCCGGGGCGCGGCCGGCCCAGTCGTTGCCGTCGTAGAGGGAGGGGTTCCATTCGAAGTTGTAGTCGGTCTTGGCGAGGTTCTTCCCTTTCGCCAGGGGGCCGCCGTTGGCCACATAATAGCCGTTGCGCCTGAAGATCGCCGGGATCGGCTCGACTCCCCTCGGGAGGCGGATCTTCTCGGCCCCCCGGCCGCTCCGATGATTGTGGGCGCCAATCGAGGTCTGATACATGCCGGTGATCATCGCCGACCGGCAGGGCGAGCAGACCGGCGCGGTGACGAACGCCTTGCGGAACATCGTCCCCTCGCGCGCCAGCCGATCGACGTTCGGCGTCTCGACGGTCGTCTCGCCGTAGCACGAGAAATTGGCCGACATATCGTCGACGACGATCCAGACGATGTTGAGCGGGGCCTGGGCCGCGGCCGGCTCCGCCGCTGCCGCCGAAGGCGTGCTCGCGAGGCCCGTCAGAAGGAGAGCAGCCATCACGACTCGTCGGATCGAGTTCATCATGTCGTTGTCTGTCTTCAAGGGGTTTTGAGAAGGGCCGATCAGGCGTTATACCACAACCTCGCGTCAAAACCCACGCCCGCGACCCCGCCGAGCGGCGAGATCGCGGGCGCATGATTTATCAAAAAGGTAGGCCGATCCGGTCAGGTTGATGGTATCCCGGAGGAAGATGTGAGCTTTATGACGATATAATCTGCAGAGCCTTGCTATTTCTCAACGCGATGGAGCCGGATCGAGGGACTGCTGCTCCTGGAGCAACCTGCTCAATCGCGCCACCTCGGATGGGTGACGAGAGGCGAGGTCGGTGGTCTCGTTGGGATCGCCGGCAAGGTTGAAGAGGAGCGGCGAGGATGCGGCTTCCGCCGGGGCTTTTGCCTGGGCGTCCCTGTTTTTGGGCGGAACGCGTCTGACCAGCTTCCAATCTCCCTGGCGGATCGCCGTCCACTGGTCGTTCTTCCAGTAGAGGGTTCGCGACGGGCCGGCGTCTCCTTCCGCCAGGGGCTTCCACACGTCGATCCCTTCCCAGTGCGAGCGATTGCCGAGGTCGGCGGGCGCTCCCACGAATCGCGCCAGGGTCGGGAGCCAATCGAGCGCGCCGATCGGGGCAGTCACGGTTCGCGGCGCGAGCGTCCCTCGCCAGTTGACGAAGGCGGGGACCCGAATCCCCCCCTCGAAGACCTGCCCCTTCCAGCCACGCAGGGGGAGGTTGTTCCCCAGGACGGGAGTGGGACCGAACTTGCCGCCGTAGTTTTTGGGGCTGCCGTCGTCGCTCCCCCTGGGGGCGCCGTTGTCGCTGGTGAAGAGGATCAGGGTCTTCTCGCGCAGGCCGGAATGGTCGAGCGCCCCGACGATCCGCCCGATCGCGTCGTCCATGTGGGTGACGGCCGCGGCATAGAGCAGACGCGAGGGCTCGGCGATTTTCCCCTCGTAGGGCTTCGTCCATCG
>CALKTZ010000636.1 GCA_937997355.1 uncultured Planctomycetales bacterium
CACGACGGTCCGCAAGATCGCGGAGATTGTCCGCGAGGAGATGGGACTCGATCGGGCGACGATCCGATACACGGGGGGAGATCGCGGGTGGGTCGGAGACGTCCCCCATTTCCGCTACGACCTGACGAAAGTCCATGACCTCGGCTGGCGAGCCAGGATGACCTCGGACGAGGCCCTCCGCGCCGCCGTGAGGGCGGAACTCAATCTTCGGCGCGGCAAGGAGTCGGCTCGATGAAGTGTGCAATCCTCTGCGGAGGACTCGGGACCCGGTTGGGGACGCATGCGGGCGCGGTCCCCAAGGCGCTGGCCCCCGTCGGCGGCAAGCCGGTCGTCGAACATCTGATCGGCAACGCGAAAGCGGCGGGCGTGACCGACGTGATCCTCCTGACCGGGCACCTGGGAGAGCAGATCGAGGCCGCGCTCGGAGACGGGTCTCGGCTCGGCGTCCGCGCGCGTTACTTCCGGGAAGAGATCCCGCTCGGGACGACCGGAGGCATCAAGGCGACCGAGTCGGAATGGGACGACGATTTCCTCGTCCTCTACGGAGACGTGATGCTGAACATGGACCTCGGACGGATGATCGAGTTCCACAAACAGAATCGCGCGATCGCTACCCTCGCCCTGCATCCCAACGACCATCCGTACGACAGCGACCTCGCCGAGCTCGACGCGGATCGCCGGATCACCGCCTTCCACTCCAAGCCCCACCCCGAGGGGGCGCATTATCACAACATGGTCAGCGCGGCGGCCTATGTCCTCTCTCCCGAGATCCTCGCGTCGCTGCAGGCCGGAGAGAAGAAGGATTTCGGACGCCACATTTTCCCGAAGCTCGTCGATACCGGCCGCCTCTTCGGCTATGTCACGGCCGAGTATCTCAAGGACCTCGGGACTCCGGAACGCTACGACCGGGTCAACCGCGACTGGGAGTCCGGCAAGATCACCCGATGGCACCGGAGTCATCCCAGGCCGGCGGTCTTCCTGGATCGCGACGGGGTAATCAACCGGGAGGTGGACGGTGTCCGCAATCCCGATCAGCTCGAGCTCACGCCGGGAATTGCCCGCGACATTCGCCGGCTGAATCAATCGGACTACCTGGCGATCGTCGTGACCAATCAGCCGATGCTGGCCAAGGGGCAGGCAACCTGGTCCGACCTCGACGCGGTCCACCGGAAGCTGGAGACCCTGCTCGGAAACGAGCATGCCTGGCTGGATTCCATCCTCGTCTGCCCGCACCATCCGGAAAAGGGATTCGCCGGGGAAGTTCCGGAATTGAAGACCGA
>CALKTZ010000637.1 GCA_937997355.1 uncultured Planctomycetales bacterium
GTCCCGATCGTAGGCGCCGTCGCAGCGGCCAAGTGACGAGCTGGCGAAGCTCGATCGATTGCCCGCGCCGCCAGAGGCGAGCCCGTCGCCAGATGCCGTAGGCGAAGACGCCCATCGACGCCGCCGCGGCGAGGTAGAAGATCGCCTGCGAGGTCGGGGAGATGTTGCCGAAGGTTTCCCGGGTGGGCGTCATGCCTTCTTCAGCTTCTGAATGAGTTCGGGGACGACCTGATAGACGTCGCCGACCAGGCCGTAGTCGGCCACCTCGAAGATGGGGGCTTCCGGGTCTTGATTGACGGCGGCCACGATCTTCGCGTCCTTGATGCCGGCGAGGTGCTGGATCGCCCCCGAGATGCCGAGCCCGAGATACAGCTCGGGCGCCACGACCTTGCCGGTCTGGCCGATCTGGAGCGAGTTCGGCGTGATCCCGGAATCGACGAGCGCCCGAGAGGAGCCGACCGCCCCGCCGAGCACGTCGGCCAGGCCGCCGACGAGCTTCTCGAAATCCTCGGCGTTCTTGAACGCGCGGCCGCCGGAGACGACGATTCGCGCCTCCGTCGAATCGGGCCGTCCCGCCGGCCGCTCCTCGCGCGACACGAACTCCATCTGATGGGGCAAGGACTCCGGCCCCACTTCCACCGAGACGATCGGCGAGCCGGCCCCGGCCTTCTCCGGGGCGGAGAAGGCCGCCGCGCGTACCGTGAAGACCTTGACCGGGCCGGCCAGGGTCACGGTGGCGATCACGTTGCCGGCATACATCACGCGATGGAACGTGAAATCGTCCCCCTCGGGGGCCACGGCCGTCACGTCGCCGAGCATCCCCGCGTCGAGCAGGGCGGCCACGCGGGGCAGGATGTCCTTGCTGAAGGTGGAGGCCGTCGCCAGCAGCATCGTCGCGCCGCGGGCCTTCGCCTGCTCGGCGATCACCTGCGCGTACTTGTCCGCCAGGGGATGTTTCAGGGCGGCATGATCGCCGACCAGCAGGTCCGCGGCCCCGTAGTCCTGGAGCGCCTCGGCGACCGGGCCGATCGACTCGCCGAGGATCAAAATGTCGAAGCTCCCGCCGGTGTCGGCGCAGATTTGCTTCGCGCAGGCGACGGCCGCCAGCGTGGTCAGCTTGAGCTGGCCTTCGTCGTGCTCGGCGATCACCAGGACGTTTTGCGGATTCGGTGAATTCACGATCAGATCACCCGGGCTTCGTCACGGAGTTTCTGGATCAGTTCATCGACGGTCTTCACGCGCACCCCCGCCTTCCGGCCGGGGGCCGCCGCGAGCTTCAGCACCCTCGTCCTCGGCGCGGGGTCGACCCCGAGTTCTCCCGCCGTGGTCTCTTCCAGGGGCTTCTTCTTCGCCTTCATGATCCCCAGCGCGGTCACGTAGCGAGGCTCATTCAGCCGGAGGTCGGCCGTGAGGATCGCGGGGAGGGTCACCTCGATCGTCTCCAGCCCGGCGTCGGTTTCCCGGCAGCAGGTCGCCTTCGAGGGGTTCTCGCCCCCCCCCAGGCCGAGCTTGGAGATGAAGGTCGCCTGGCCGATCCCCAGGAGCGCGGCCAGCATCTGGCCGGCCTGATTGGAGTCGTCGTCGATGGCCTGCTTCCCCATCAACACCAGGTCGGGCTGCTCCCGGCGATAGATCGCTTCGAGGATCTTGGCGATCGCCAGCGAATCCAGCTCGGCGTCGTGCCTCACGAGCAAGGCGCGATCGGCCCCCATCGCCATCCCCGCGCGGAGCTGTTCCTGGCAGTCGGCCGGGCCGATCGAGACGACCAGGATCTCGACAGCCCCGATCTGGTCGCGTTGCTGGAGCGCCTCTTCGAGGGCGATGGCATCGAAGGGATTGATGGAGAACTTCACGCCGTCGGCGTCGATCCCGGAGCCGTCGGCCTTGAGGCGGATCTTGGTGTCGGGGTCGGGGACCCGCTTGAGCGGCACCAGGATTTTCATCACGAGATCCCCCCGCTGACGAAGAACATCGTGGCGCTGCCTACGGTCAGCAGCTTGCCGTCCTCACGGCGCAGCTCCCCCTGGACGACCGCCGTGCGGCGTCCCGAGTGGATCGCCCTCGCCGTGGCGATGATCCGATCCCCCGGCCTGGCGGGGGCCGTCATGTTCATGTTCAGTTGCATCGTGACCACCTCGGCCCCCTCGGGCGCGATGCTGTAGGCGGCATAGCCCGCGACGGTGTCGAGCACCGTCGCGTAAACGCCGCCGTGGATGATGCCGCCGTGACGCAGGTGGACCTCCTCCACCACGAATTCGAGCCGCGCCACCCCCTCGCTCAGGGTTGCGGGGGGGAGCCGCAGATGGGACAGGAACGAATTCAACTGTTCGCGGGCGCTGGCACCGGAAGAGTCATCACGCGGCGGAGCGGTCATTCGGACGAACCCTGATAAAGTGCGTCGAGGTATTTCTGATAGCGCCGGAACACGGCGGCACGGCGGATCTTCTGGGTGACGGTCACCTCGTCCATCTCCAGGCTCAGCGGGTGATTCAGCACGACGATCTTCTTCGCGCGCTCCACCTGGCTGACTTCCTGCAAGGCGGCGGTCGCTCGCTTCTGGAACCAGGCGAGCAGGACCGGGTCGGTCACCACCTCCCCTTCCTTGTTGAAGGTTCCGCCCGACTGCTGAATCGCGTCGTTCAACACTTCGAATTTCGGCACGACGATCGCCACAACGAACGGCCGCGCATCGCCGTAAACAAGAGCCTGCTCGATATAAGGGTCCTGGATCAAGAGCGCCTCGAGCGCGGCCGGGGCGATGTTCTTCCCGCCGGCCGTGACGATCAGGTCCTTCTTGCGGCCGGTAATCGAGAGGAAGCCGTCGGCGTCGATCGAGCCCAGGTCGCCCGTGTAGAGCCAGCCGTCCTTGATGGTCTCGGCGGTCGCGGCGGGATCGCGCCAGTAGCCCATCATCACATGCGGCCCCCTGGTGAGGATCTCGCCGTCGGGGGCGATCTTCACCTCGATCCCCCGGATCGGGCGGCCCACCGTACCGATCTTCCATTCGTCCCGCAGGTTGAACGAGATGATCGGGGAGGTTTCCGTCAGGCCGTAGCCTTCGAGCACGACGACTCCCGCGTCGCGCAGGCCAATCGCCACATGGTCGGGGAGCGGGCCGCCGCCGGACGAGATGTGGAC
>CALKTZ010000638.1 GCA_937997355.1 uncultured Planctomycetales bacterium
CCAGCTGCGGCATCCGTGTCGCCATTTGCTTTGACCTCCTAGGCCAAGCCCTGCGTGACGCCGCCCAAGGTTTCCCAGTGGACCACGGCTTCGAGATGGACGTTCCAGTCGGTATCGGAGGCTTTCCGGATCTTAGACTACACGGGCATGGGGAACCAGTCGCTCCACATTGACCTGGGTGGGAATGGTAAAGACTTCGGTCGCCGCGACTCGGGCGACTCAGGGGATATAGTTGCACGGTCAGCGAGCTCGAGTCATATAAAGCCCATGTCGATGCATCATCAGCGACGGAGACTCGGGCGAGCGTGCCCCGGCAGGGTGGGTGGCATAGCGTCAACACGGAGATTCCAGCTTCGCTGGCCGCCACGGAAACCGTCGCACATTCGCGGGCGTGAGGGGTCCTCCCGTCGAAGCTAAGGGGAAATCCGCACCATATTGAGATCCTCCCTATTCGTGTGACTGCTATGAGGCGGGTCCTGCAACGGACGCAAGGCGTTCATGCCTGTTGTCTGAGTCGGGATCATCGTGCACCGCGACGGGCGAGTCCGTCGGAAGAGCGACGGCGATGGCGGACGAAGCGATGCCCCCGTCCCGACGAGACCGCCGTGCATTAGCAGACGCCCCCGAACCACGGTCGTCGCGACTCCACCCGTAGAAAACCCTCTTGATGAGCTCCGTCGCGGCGACATAGCAAGCGACGATTGTGACGATGGCGAGGAGGAAGCTGGCCGGGAGTGGCTGGAAGCCGAGGGCCCGGCCCGGCGGGGAGCAGGGGAGCGTCAAGGTCACGAGGACGACGAGGGCCGTGCTCGCCATCAGTATCAGGCCGGGCCGGCTGGCGAAGAACGGCCTCCGGGTGCGAACCACGAGCGCGATGATCGCGGCCGAGATCACCGACTCCGCGAACCATCCCGTTCGAAATGCCTCGGGCGAAGCGTGGAGTATGAGCAGCAGTACCCCGAACGTGGCGAAGTCGAAGATCGAGCTCAAGGCCCCGAAGACGAGCATGAAGTTGCGGATCTCGCGGACATCCCAGCGCCTGGGCTGCTCGGTCAGCTCGGGGTCGACGCCGTCGCGTGCGATGGCCATCTCGGGCAGGTCGGTCAGGAAGTTCATGAGGAGGATCTGCTTGGGCAGCAACGGCAGGAACCCGATGAGGGGCGAGAGCCCGGCCATGCTCAGCATGTTGCCGAAATTCGCGCTCGCGGCCAGGTAGACGTACTTCATCGTATTCGCGAAGGCTACTCGCCCCTCGCGTACGCCGTCGAGCAAGACGCCGAGATCCTTCTCCAGGAGGACGATGTCGGCGGCCTCCTTGGCGACGTCCACGGCAGAATCGACCGAGATGCCGACGTCGGCGGCGTGCAGGGCCGGGGCGTCGTTGATCCCGTCGCCGATGTATCCCACCACATGGCCAGACTTCCTGAGAGCATGCAATATACGCTCTTTCTGGCTGGACTCGAGCTCGGCGAAGACCTCGACCTCGTCGACCCTCCGCGCGAGCGCTTCGTCGCTCATCCGCCCGATCTCGGGGCCGGTGAGCACGCACGTCCCGGTAAGCCCCACCTCACGCCCCACCTCTGCGGCTACAACGCTGCCGTCGCCCGAGATGAGCTTCAGCGTGATGCCGAGCCGCCCGAGTTCGCGGATCGTCGCCTCGATTGCGGGCTTCGGGGGATCCCGGAGCACGAGGAACCCGAGGAACGTCATGCCGGTCTCGTGGGCCTTCGTCGGGCGTGTCGCTTCACCGAATTCGCGGCACGCGACCCCCAGGACGCGATACCCCGCCGCGCCTAACTCCGCGTAGCGGCGCTCGATTTCCGGGTATACCCTCTTGAGGTCCACGGCCTCTCCCTCGGGCCCTCGGGCTCGCTCGCAGATGTCGAGGACGTTCTTGAGGGCCCCCTTCGTCACCAGCATCCGACGTCCGTCCCGCTCGACCGCGACGCTCAGCCTCTTGCGGATGAAGTCATAGGGCACCTCGCCGAGCTTCCGATAGCCGGAGAGATTGAACGACCGGTGGGCCAGGATGGCCTCGTCGATCGGGTTCGAGAAACCGGCCTCGAACGAGGCATTTAAGTAGGCATGGAACAGGACCTCCTCGCTGTGTCGTCCCGCGCAATCGAGGGCGTCTTGCAGACGGACAGTCCCTTCGGTCAGCGTGCCGGTCTTGTCGGAGCAAAGCACGTCCATGCTCCCGAAGCTCTCGATCGAGGCGAGCCGCTTGACGATGACCTTCAGCCCCGCCAGTTTCCGGGCCCCGTGGGCGAGGTTGACGCCGACGATTGCCGGCAGGAGCTGCGGTGTCAGCCCCACGGCGAGTGCCGCCGAGAAGAGCAGTGCGTCCATGGGCGGACGACCCAGGGCCACGTTGATCGCGAGGATTACGATGAGGAGGACGAGCGTGGACTCCATCAGGAGGTAGCCGAACCGCCGGAGCCCCCGCTCGAATTCGGCCTCGGGCCGGCCCCTTCCCACACGGCCCGAGATGCGGCCGAACTCGGTCGCTGCTCCCGTCTTCACGGCGAGGGCACTGCCCGTGCCGCTGACCACGTGGGTGCCCCGGAACAGGCAGTTCCTCCGCTTCCCGAGGGGCGTCATCTCATGGAGCGGGCCTCGGAATTTTTCAACCGGATAGGTCTCTCCGGTTAATGAGGCCTCGTCGAGGTGGAGATCGGTCACCTCGAGGACGAGACAGTCGGCCGCGATGAGGTCCCCGGCCTTGAGGAGGACGATGTCGCCCGGCACGACCTCCTCTGCCGGGACCGCAACCTCCGTACCGTCCCGGAGGATGGAGGTCAGCACGCGGACGCGCGCCAGGAGTGCCTCGACCGCGTCGGCAGCCCCGCTCTCCTGCCAGAAGCCGATGAGCCCGCTCCCGAACACGATCGCCAGGATGATCAACGTGTCCGTCCGCTGCCCTGCGATGGCCGAGAGGACGGCGGCGGCGATCAGGATGAGGACGATCGGGCTTGTGAACTGCGAGAAGAGCAGGCCCAGGCGGCCGTGGCGCCGTGAAGAGGGCTCGCCGCAAGATTCGAGGCGCCTCCTCGCCTCCTTGCTCGTGAGGCCACGGCGATCCGATTCGAGCCGATGGAGCATGTCCTCGGGGTCGATGCTCCAGAAGGCCCAGGTCCCTCGATCGGGCGAGGCCGACGGCCCGTCAGCCGGTCCGGACATGGCGGTTCTCCTTGACGGGACATGATGCCTCGGGCTTGCTGGTCAATCCTTCGGCTGAGAGCCCATGGTCGAACCATCCGACGCTCATGGGCCAAAGGTAACGAGGGGTTTTACGACCCCATCGTCCTTGGTCCCCATCAGGTCCAGGGCTTGATTCACCTGCTCGAAGCGGAACCGGTGTGTCGTAAGCGGCCTCGGGTCCACTCGGCCATTCTCGATGAGACGCAGGAGTCGCTGCATCCGCGCGCTGCCACCGGGGCAGAGGCCGGTGCGGATCGTCTTCTCGCCCATTCCCACGCCCCAATCGATCCGGGGGATCTCGATCGAGTCCCCGTGCCCGAAGTAGCCCACCACCGAGATCGTGCCCCCCGGCCTGGTCGCCTTGACGCACGACTCGAACGTCGCCTGTTCCCCCAGGCACTCGATGGAGGAGTCAACGCCGAGCCCTTGCGTGACCTGTCTGATTTCCGCGACCGAATCCACCTCCCCGGGATTGATGAGCACGTCGGCCCCGAAATCCCTGGCGAGCTTTAGGCGCATAGGGACCTTCTCGACGGCGATTACCAGGCCCGCCCCAAGGAGCCGGGCTCCCACCGTCGCCATCAAGCCCACGGGGCCCTGCGCGAAGACCGCCACGGTGCCACCGAGGGGGATGGCGGCGTGCTCGGCCCCCATGAAGCCGGTGGAGAGCATGTCGGCGCAGTAGACCGCCACTTCGTCGGGGACCGACGCTGGGATCGGCGTCAGGTTGCCCATCGCGTTGTTGACGTGGAAATAATCGGCGAAGACGCCATCCTTGACATTTGCGAACTTCCATCCGCCGAGCATGTGCCCGCATTGTGAAGGATAGCCACGCTGGCATTCCTCGCATGAGAAGTCGGGAGTGATTGCGCCAACCAGCACCCGATCCCCTTCCTTAAAGCCTTGCACTTCGGAGCCCAGCCTGGCGACGATGCCGACGGCCTCGTGTCCCAGGGTCAGGTCATTCCGCATCCCGATCCCTCCGCACACGGTGTGCACGTCGGACGTGCAGACCAGGGCACAAGTGGTCTTGATTACGGCGTCATTAGGACCCGGCTCTGGGATTGGCTTCTCGACGAATCCGACCTCGCCAATCCGTTTCATGACAAACGCATTCATCATCCTCGTCATTGTCTTCCTCCACAGATTGCGCGAGATTAAGGGCCCAACCGGCCGGCTGCATCGCCCTGGTCAGGGTGCGGCCTGAAGTGTCCCTGAGTCGCCTGATGCCCCGCAGCGAATCTACGCTAATCAAGAATCTCCATCGTCACGCACCAGGTCGACAAGCTCGTGGCCGATCTCCTCGAGGGGGAGCACCCGGTCCACGCAGCCGGTCTCGATCGCCGAACGCGGCATCGAGAAGGCCGCAGAAGTCGCCTCATCCTGCGCGAGCACGACCCCGCCGCGGGCCCTGATTGCCTGCACCCCGTCAGTCGCGTCTCGGCCGTATCCGGTGAGGACTACGGCGATCACCCGATCGCCGAATGCTTCGGCCGCCGATTCGAATAGCGGGTTGGCCGAGGATAGGACATGCCGGATCTTCCGTCCATCGGCCAGGGTGAATGTGTCGTCGTGGACTTTCAGGTGGCGATCGGTCGGCGCCAGATAGACGAAGCCCGGCCGCATCGCCTCGGACTGTTCCGCCTCCTTGACCACGAGCCGGGTGCGGCGGCCTAGTACCTGGGATAGCAAGCTCGGTGCACTGGCCGCGCGGTGCAACACCACCGCGATCGGGATTGGAAAATCTGCGGGGAGCGCGGAGAGCACGTCACCGATCGCCTCGACCCCGCCCAGCGAGGCCGCAATTACGACGAGGCCGTAGCGGTTCCCGGTGGGGCGTGATTGCGCCGGCCGGGGACGCGTGTGCCCGGACATTTCGCCGTGGCCTTCGGTGGTCGAACCCATGCCGCCATGCTGTCCCATCAGCAAAATCCCACCCTAATTCTCCCACCTTCAGGCGGAGGATCTCCGCAACCCTGAGTTCCTCTGGCCCCAGGATCTCGGCAGTGGCTAACGACCCTCTTGGCCACGGATACCACGCATACTCTCGACCGACTATCCGCGGCAGACTCTAGGAGCCCTGCCGCCCGGCCTGCTGGTTGCCGCGTCCGATATCGACCATCCGGTCACGGTTCGTGGGAAGCGCCTCGTGTGCCTGTCGGCTTTCGATGGCCTTGCGCACCTCCTCGGCCGCCAGGGCGTGCATTACAGGGCTTCTACCGCCCCATTGCTCACGCAGTCGACGCTCGGCCTCGAACCAGTCCTCCCGATCCGTCCCCTCGGGTCGCCCGCGGGCAAGCCAGAGCCCATACGCGATCGTTGCGATCTCCCCATCGGAGATGGAGTCTCGCGGTTCGGCGGCGGGTGCATCCTCAATCCTGTCGTCTCGCATCGGCCTCTCGAACCCGCTTGTTGCGGCGATCCGCGTCGATTGACGTGCTGCTCTTCGTTCCCGGTTCACATCCGCCTCCCCGTCTCAGTTTGTTTTGTAATGATGGCTTTCTTACCACGTCTCGACTCGTTATTGCCACGACGCCTGGACGACGGGCAGGAACTGCATCGATCAGGGCATGAGGGCACGAACCCCTGCCGGGAGCACGTGCTTAACATCTTCGACCTCTCCCGCCGAGACGTGCCTTTCGAGGACCGTGAATACGCCCAAGGCGATTCCGACCGCGTACGCGTCGTCGTCTCCAGGGAAGGCTCCCGCGACTTCGGCAAGGAACGCCTCTCTCGTCCGCAACGCCGTCTCGATGCGGTTGGGGTCCCAGCCTTCATAATAGAGGCCCCTGATCAGCATCGGGAGCTGTGCGCCGAGGTCGGCAACCTCCGCGATCGTCAGCCGATCGCGGAGTGCGTGGAGGACGGCCCGCAAGGCGCGATATGCACGATGCCGGTCGGTCCAGCCCAGTTCCTCCGCCAGTTCCTTGAGCCAGGCGTTCGTCGCATGCAAGGCCCCTTCGAGGGTCGCGGTTGCGGTGATGCTCATCGTGTACCTCCACTCCTGGTACTCGGATTGCGATCGAATGCGCCGCTGGACGGGTGGGGCTTTTCCTAACAGGCTCTGACAAAACCTCTACGTAAGTGTGGCAGACTAGGAGGCCGCCTGGGTTTTGTCAGGGCCTGTAAGCGCTGATGAACGGCCCCGCGTATGGTGACTGACGGTGCTAGACTTTAACCCCGCTCACGGATGTGTGCTCCCTCACGGGTGACCCCTTGGGTTGGGGCGATTTCACCATGAGGACCGGGCAATCGGAATTCCGCAGCGTGGCCTCGGCGACGCTCCCCATCAGCAGTCGACCGAAGCCGCTCCGCCCGTGCGTCCCCATCACGATGAGGCCGCAGCCCGGCTCCTGCTGGGCGACCCGAATGATCTCCTCAGCCGCGTTGCCGTGGCCGACGAGCGTCCCGACGGGATGGCTGAGATCGGGTCCGGAGACTTCGTGAGCGAGCGAGTCCAAGGACTCTCTCGCCGCCTGGACGTCGATGGGGATCAGAAGGGATCTATCGAGCACGGTCTCGCGCGGTATTACGTGCAGGATGAGTAGTCGTGCCCCTCGGGCTTGTGCCACGGAATGGGCCACCCTGAGGGCCATCCGGGAACATTCCGAGAAGTCGGTCGGGTGGAGGATCACTTCGGGCCGTGCCGCTGTACCGGCCGTGCCCCGCTCGCGGACGGCGAGGGCCGAGCAGCGGGCTCCGCGCAGCACGGCTTCGGCGACGCTCCCCGCGAGGAACCTCGACAGGCCGGAACGGCCGTGCGTGCCCATGACGATGAGGTCGCAACCGATCGCCACGCAGCTGTTGAGGATCTCCTCGGCGGCGTCCCCCTCGGCTGTCTGGTAGGTCACGTCGAGCGGCCGGCCGGGCTTATAAGCTTCCTCAAGCCGCTTTTTCACCGAATCGTGCTCGGTCGGGTCTCTCGCGATCCGCGTGAAATGGACAGTCTCGTCGCCGAAGTAGACGGGTGCCGCCGCCTCGTATTTCGGCTCTAAGACATTCAGGACGAATAAGCGAGTCTTGTCCTCGCGGGCGATCGAGCAGGCGGACCGGAAGGCCTCCCGCGATGCTTCCGAGAAGTCCGCGGCGACAAGTATGGTCCGGAAGGGGGTCATGGGATTCTCCAAATTTTGTTCGGCCAACCCGATACACCTAAGTCGCCACCGTCCTACGCTGACGTTGGCAGAGAGGGGCAGGTCGGCGATCCGCAACGCAGACCAGATCCGGAGCGGATCGCCGCGTCCGGCCTAGTAGGCCGTGATGTAGGGTGAGACCGCGATCCTGTTCTCGACCGCGGAGACGCCGGGCGCCGCCCAGGCCGTCCGCTCGGCTTCTTGCCGTTCCGCCCAGGATCGCACATCGCCCTTCAGAGTCACCTTGCCATCGTGGGTCTCTACGAGGACTTTCCGAGCGTCCACCTCGGCGCTGCGTCGGAAGGCCGATTCGATCCGCGACCTGACCTCGGTTGCCGACGCCCTCGGCTTGAGGGCGATGAGGTTCGTGACGCCGAGCACGCCTCGCAAGTGTCGCATGGCATCCTCGGCCGACTCCTTCTGGTAGTGCCAGTCGACCTCACCCTCGAGCGTGATCCAACCCTTAGTCACCGCCACCTTGACTTGGTCGTCGGGCACGGTCGTCTTCCATCGCAGGGCATTGATCGCCGCCTGCGCGATGTCCGTGTCGGTATGGCCTACCGAGTTGCGCGGCCGGACCTCGATGTCGTTGGCGACTGCCTTGACGCCGTGGATCCGCTTGGCCACCCGCTCGGCAGTCACCTTCTCATTGTAGGTCGGCACGGAGCCGGTGAGGGTCACGACGCCGTCTCGTGCCGCGACCCCGATTTCAGCGGCCTCGACGCTGGGTTCCCACTCGAGTTCGTCGAGGACCTCATGCTGCAATTCCTTGTCTATCATCATCTCAAGAACTCCTGCGTTCGAACGAGGATGAAATTACTCGGCGCCGCGGGGCCGCCCGGCAGCACTCCCGGCGCCAGGAAATGCACGAATGTCTCGAATCGTCTCACCGCTTCTCTCGAACCTCCAGGCGGCGGACCTGCGCCTGGGGACGCTGAGGTGTCGGTATGGTCACCTCGAGAACGCCGCCACAGAAATCGGCCGTCGCCTTCTCGGCGTCGGCACCCTCGGGCAGTGGGATGCTGCGGAAGAAGCGGCCGTAGGAACATTCGCTGTAACAGCGTCCCTCGTGATCTTCCTTCTTCTCCGCCTTCCTCTCCCCCTCGATCGTGAGCCGGTCGCCATCGATCTCGACCTTGATGTCGTCCTTGGACAAGCCGGGAAGGTCGGCGCGGACGGAGAGTCTGCCGTCGCGTTCCAGGATGTCGACTTGGGGCGACCAGTCGGCCGGGATGAGCCCGGCCTCTCGTCTCATGAATTCGCGGCCCCGGCTGATGAATCGAGGAGTTGCCAGCCCGTGCGTCAGACCGAAGTCTTCGAAGAGTCGGTCCATGTCCTCCGCGAAGCGCCGCATGAAGACGAAAGGGGCCGCCACATGCGATGGATGTGCCGTGCTGCGAGGCGACGAATCGGGAACGCCCCTGCCCTGCTGGACGCCCTCCGACGCCGGCAGCCCGTTCGCCCGATCTTTCTGGCTTGCGGTTCGGCTCTCTTTGATCTCAGCCATTGTCTTTCTCCTGAGCGAAATGGTGATGCGATCGGATTGAGGCAACTGCCGGGACGGTCCGGCAGCTTGTCTATTCAGTGGTGGTAATTGGCCGGCATCTGGCTCTGCTGCGATGCGGCGAAGGAAATGGTGCCGAAGCAAGGATCCTGCTAAACCGGCCGTGGGTAGCAATCTATGCTCGCTCACCCAGCCGTCGATAATGGTCACGAGTACTCTCGGCAGGGTGATACGCTCTCGGCCTCTAGCTCGCCGCCTCGGCGAGCCGGTCACCGGGGCAAGTGGGTGGCCGTTGCTCAAACGCCCCTGTCCGGGACAATGCTGCGACTTGTACCGGGCACCGACGGAATGCCCCTTCGACCCGCTACCCCTCGGACTGCTCGATGAATCCTTTGACGTCGGCGATGGCACGATCGATGAGCTCGCGGCGCCATGCGTCCTGCGCGCCTTCGCCATGCAGGGCTAGGCGACTCGCCAGATAGGCGGTCCCTTCGGCGACCGTGCCACATTCGGCCCGGATTTCCGGGAAGTCGCGGTGATACACGCACTTCGTGACGATGGAACAGTCGGGGCAGAGGCCATCATCCACGACGACACGATTTTCAGCGTCCGACATCGAAGTTCCCTCCGGGTTGATTGGCAAGGCCGGTGGGCGATATGGCGACCGCCCGCAAATCCGACGACTAATTCTCGATGGCCGGAGGCTCCACGATGAACGCGACCTTGGCGGCTACGTGAAATTCAACGATCCTGCCGCCCTTGACGACGGCCGTACTGCGAATCAGATCGAGGCCCGTGATGTGACGGATCGACCGCGAGGCCCGTTCCACGAGAAGCCGGGCGGCCTGTTCCCAGCCCTCGCGCGAGACGCCTACCATCTCCTCCACCTTCACCACCGCCGGGGCATTAGCATGCTCGGTGTGCAAAGACATCTTTTTCTCCTAATTTGTTGAGAAGGCCCGAAACTCGATGTGTTAGATCCAACTCCATCTAGGATTCTCTGGCCCGCAGGTTGTCGCCTCACGAAGTCACGACCTCATAGCCATCTACGCCATACTCGCCGGACGACTCCGCCGCAGGGGATCTGACGGTCAGTAGCGGGCACTGTGCCTTGCCGATGACGGCCTCAGCGACTAGTGATCCGCGACGATTCCGCGAGTCTCGTATGCAGCCGAAGGCGATCCCGAACTCGGTCCGGCAGGGCTGGTTGGGGCCGATCGTAGTCTTTCTCTGCGACGTGCAGGATGATAATGCACGGCCAAACTCGCGAGAGATCCGCCGGGCCGTCCTGTAGGCATCATCGGCCTGGGCCGAGAAATCGGTCGGATGCAGGATGGCTCGCACTGGAAGCATCGATCCATCTCCCTGAGTAGGTCGATATGGCCGGCTGGCCAACGGCCAAACAAAAAGGCCCCATCCGCGCGATCGTCCGCACGGCGGGGCCACCCTAGCCGGGTCCCGGCCGCCCCTCTCGAGCGGCCTCGACCTGATGAATCCTGAACGCAATGGACCCCGGAAAAGTTCACCGGTTTCCGGGCTAGTCGACATTTTCCCCAGAAGTCTGTCCCCCGATGTATCTTCAGGTAAAAATAATCTGGGTGCATCTCCGCAGATGGATCAGCCCATCGCGGTCACCATCGCATCGGGCCAGATTAGGAGCCCCAGACCCAACTCCATCGAGAGGATGCCGGCCGCCGCGAACGCGCCGGCGATACCGGTCTCCTCGCGGTGCTGAAGCGGCTCGGCGATCTCCAGCAATCACGGCACGCCCATCCGGGCCATGATCGGGGACACGACCCTCTCGACCGGTGCGCGTTCATGGGTCGTCGGTGACATCGGTTCAGCCGAGGGGGCTGCTGATGGTGGGGTGTTGGCGTTAAGCGGGTAAGGGACCGAAGGATATCTAGGAGGACTTAACGTCCTCTCGCCCTCGACGCTTCCGTCTGCCGTTCCTGGCAGGACGGCAATGTAGGCCATTCGCCCCCGCGCTGCAGGAGTCTCGAGGGTGACACACCAGTCGGACGATATTCGGGGCGACCTCCTCCAGGGGTAGAACGTAATCCACGCCCCTCGCCTCGATTACGGCGCGGGGCATCCCGAACAACTGATTCGGTCGGCCATCGCCTTCTTCAGGGCAAGAGATCGAGCGGAGATCAAACTCAAATGAGTCGTCACGATGAGGTTGGAAGCTCATCCAAAGCTGAAATCGTCGAACTCAGCACGAATTTGCAGACCCGACATCTTCGTCATCGGGCCGGATCCCTTCCACAGCCTCAGGAGAAGGGTATGGACATTCGGCTGGCGGGTAGCGTCTCTGGCCGTCGTCGAGCAACCGGCCGAGGTTGTCGATCACACGATTTAAGCGATTGACTAGGGTCGGATTGAACTCGAGCTCGCGCTCGAGCCGCTCACGTCGCGGGCCATCGAGCCGGCCGAGGGCGTAATCTAGTAGTTCGATGGGATTCATGTCTTCACAACCTCCCCGTCCGATCGGCCATGGCGCGCATCCGAGATATGGCGCAGTGCAGCCGCGACTTCACTGTGCCGACGGGGATGTGCAGCAGTGCTGCGACCTCGGCGTAAGATAACCCCTGGTAATAGGTCAGTACCAACGCATGCCTCAGGTGATCGGGCAGCCGGGCCACATTCTGGCGGACCCATTCCTGACGGTCCCGTTCCTGAAGTTTCTCGAGGGGTCCGAGGTCGTCGCCAGCCAGAAGCTCCAGGAGGGAGCCGGGTTCATCCGCCCCGAGCGGCAAGTTGATGCGAAGGCAGGAGTGCCGTCGAACGCGCCGCTGTAAATCTACGGCCCGGTTCATGGCGACGGCATACAGCCAGGGCCTGGCCGGCCACCCGTCTCGGTAGTGGCGGG
>CALKTZ010000639.1 GCA_937997355.1 uncultured Planctomycetales bacterium
TCACGCATTTGTATGCGCGACTGGGCGAATTCTCGCCGAATGCCAGCCCATGGTTTCCTTCAGCTGGTGAGCGTGCGCCGCGTTCGCGTTCGATCGTTATCCCGCAAGATAAGGCCGGTATTCGCGGTTCGAATTTGGAATCGCGCGATTGAGCAATCGACACGATTTGGCTTGAGATGATCGGGCGAAATCACGGTCCATCCAGGTTGATATCTTACCAGGTTGATATCTTAAACGCTCGGTGTTCGGTCCTTGATGTAGGCGAGGTAGCCTAATGCACGGCCAGACCGTTTGCGCCCTGATTTCGATCGGTGAACGAGCGGGCCGCACGCGCCGCGTGGTGGCCGATGCTTTTCGTCCATTCATTTCCCAAGCAATCGCGAGTGGTGGGAAACGAAGAGGGGCATGAAAATCAAAAGCCCGTAATCCGAAACGCGGGCAGGATCCTTGGGGGGATCCAGCCCGCACTCAGGACGACGGGGGTATCAGGAGAAGTAGCAAAATCGAGTTGCGACTCAAACCCTCCACACAGGTCGTAAATTTGGGCAGAAGGGACTTACGATCCGTGAGGAGTTGAACGGAGAGAGAGTATTGAGAAAGCCTTCTTCCGAACTAAAGAGAATGTGCCTGGCTTTGCGGCCAAACCATCCATTTAGAACGTTAGGCGGCCAATTTATTCAGTTCACGACGCTTGCGGCCCCAGCCGAGGCCAACAGCGAGGACGATGCCGATGCCGACCCTCGCGCCGCTGGTCGGTTCAGGGCCACCTTCACCGCCGCGGTGACGGTGCCACCGAAGAAGAGGTTGCCGCCGGTCGGGGTGCCGGTCACAACACCAGCACCGCTGGTCACGCTGACCGGGATGGTGCTGTTGCTATAGAACGGATTCACGAAGGCACCGGTGTAGGTGGTCGAGTTCGACAGGGTGCCCGCCAGGTTGGCGAAGTTCGTCTGGGCGCCGCCGCCGGGGACGACCTGGTTTGTGATGCCGGCCGTCGCGGTCACGGAGGTGGATCCGGCCGGGGAAGTGGCCGTCACAGGGGCCGTAACGAACGCGCTGGTCACCATTTCCGGATTCGGGGAAATGTTGATGACCGAGACGACGCCGTTGACGGTTTCTTCGACGGTCAAGACCACGCTGGTGAGCGTGCCGAGGGAGCTGTCGAAGCCATTGAAGTTAAAGAGGGCCGAGATCGGCGTTGCCGTTTGGCCAATTTGATCGACCTGAGTGATCGACGCGGCGCGAACTTCGGCCAAATTGGTGCTGACCAACGCGATAGCCGCGAAGGCAGCGGATAACAAGGTTCGATTCAATTTCATTTCGTGTAAAGCTCCTGCCTGCTGCAAGGTTCAAGACTATTTTCAGGGTGTCGAGCCGTTATTTTCCGATTATTCGGTACAACGGATCCAATGCCACGAGATCGATGTAACCTCATCCAGAAGGATAACAGCAATTCGAACCCTCTCCGCCCTTCCTCTCCTCCGTCGCGAAGAACAAGGTAGCATCGTTTTACTGACCCTCGGAGTCGCTGTCAACGATTTCGTGGTTCTCAGGCAGAGTTATGATGCTTTTTGGGAACATTTGTTTGGGACAGACTTGTGCAACATCGTCTTTGACTATCTCGACTTACATCGCCTGATCCGGACTTGCTCCCAATCCTTAAAACCTCGCGATGTCAATGTATGATTACGGCCTGAACGGCATCCCTTCGAAAATCTCCTAATGGTATGCGGAGTCATGAGTTATCGATTTTTCGTCCGCACCTTGTTTGCGAAAAAGGGCCATTGAAATCCCTGCGGATTGCCTCGTTCCAGGGCAGCGTTGCCTGGATTCAGGCTCTGTTGTTCGGCGATCAAGACTTCTATGATCTGGGGGTGATTACCGAAAAAATCTCGAAATTTCGAAGACAGGAAAGATTCCAGGAGGGAGCGATCGTGACCCAACCGCCAAAACCAGCGGCCAATCCAGCGGCCGATGACGCCTACCGTGAATTGATTGAACGGACAGGCGAAGTCGCCGTTCTCGCTTCTTGCTCAGCCTCCATCGTAGCCGACAGCTCGCCTTGCTGGCCGGTTTGCACCATGAGAAAGGAACCAATCCGCGCATTGGCGACCTATTCGCGACGATCGCGAATTCCGATCTGGTTTCGGATCCAAACTCCCCGGAAGCGATCAATGTTCGCGAATTGCGCCGGTCCTACAATCGATTAACTCGGCTGCCGCGAACCCTCGTCGAAGAGCTGGCACGTTCGACTTCGTTGGCCCAGCAAGCCTGGATAAATGCGCGAAAGAATGCCGATTTTGCCGAATTTCGGCCTCATCTCGAAACGATCCTCCGGCTCAAGCGGGAAGAGTCCGCCTGTTTGATGGGGGGGGCCGGCAAGGAGGAATCCGGCCTTCCGGCCCCGGCTCCCTATCATTCCCCTTATGATCCGCTCCTGGATGAGTATGAGCCGGATGCTCGCGCGGCGGCCTTGACCGCACTGTTCGCGCGTCTCCGTCAGGACCTCATTCCGCTGGCGGCGGAGATCGCCGAAGCCGCTCGTAAGCATGCGAGCACTTCGAAGCATGGTGAGGCAAAGGTTGCGGCGGGAGGAGACGGGATTTTAACCCGCGAGTACCCGCTCGATCGCCAGAAGGTTTTCGGCGAAATGGTTGCCTCGGCCGTCGGCTTCGACTTCCGTCGGGGTCGGCTCGATGTCACGGCCCATCCGTTCTGCACGACCATCGGACCCGGCGATATCCGGATCACCACCCGATACGATCTCCGGCAGTTCGCCGACGCCTTTTTCGGGGTGCTTCACGAGGTCGGCCATGGACTCTATGAACAGGGGCTCGCCCCCGATCGGTTCGGGACGCCGCTGGGAGACGCCGTCTCGCTGGGCGTCCATGAGTCGCAGTCGAGGCTCTGGGAGAACGCGGTCGGACGGAGTCGCGCATTCTGGACGTACTGGTTCCCGCTGGCCAGGCAGGTCTTTCCGCAGGCCCTGCATGATGTCTCGCTCGATCAGTTCCATGTCGCGATCAATCATGTCGAGCCCAGCCTGATCCGGGTCCAGGCCGACGAGGTGACGTACAACCTTCATATCCTGATCCGCTTCGAACTCGAACAGGCGTTGCTTTCCGGCGATCTGCCGGTCGGCGACCTTCCGGAAACCTGGAACGCCAAGTACAAGGAGGCGCTCGGGGTGGTTCCGGGCAATGCCGCCGAAGGGTGCTTGCAGGATATCCACTGGAGCGCGGGGCTGTTCGGCTATTTCCCGACCTACACCCTCGGGAACCTCTATGCCGCGCAGCTCTTCGCCAGGGCCGATGCCGACCTGGGGGGGCTGAACATCGCCTTCGCCCGGGGGGATTTTGCCGGGCTGCTGGGCTGGCTTCGAGACCGGGTCCACCGCCACGGCAAGCGATTCTCGCCGGCGGGGTTGATCGAACAGGCGACGGGGACGCCCCTTGATCATCGCCCATTCATCGATTCGCTCAGGCGCAAGTATGGTGAGATTTACGGACTTTGAACGCCGTGATCGGAATCGTGCGGCCGGCGTTGAAGATGGAGAAACGATTCGGTTCGGCCCGTGCGTCCCTCGGCCTGGCTGCGTATCATGGTTCCGATCCCTGGTACGGCGACGAGCCGGCCTGGTTGAATGACAGCGTTCTCAACGGATCGGTTTCTCCCATGACGATTGAATCGGTCAATGCGGCAAATGGCAATCGGGACGAATTGAAAGGGCAGGAGGCTGCCGTTGCCGAAACACCGGCTTCGCCGCCACCCTCCTCCCGTCTCGGCTCGATCGATGCCTTTCGCGGCATGGTGATGTTCCTGCTGATGGCCGAGGTGTTCCGGTTTCGCGATGTCTCGAAGGCGGTGCCCGAAAGTAAGATTTGGGAGTTCCTGGCGCACCATCAGAGCCATGTGGAATGGACCGGCTGTGCTTTGCACGACCTGATCCAGCCGTCGTTCTCGTTCCTGGTCGGGGTGGCGTTGCCATTCTCGATCGCCGCCCGGCTGGCGAAGGGGCAGTCGAAAGCCCTGATGACGGCCCATGCGTTCTGGCGGGCGCTGGTGCTCGTCTTCCTGGGGGTGTTCCTCCGTTCGATCAATCGATCCCAAACCAATTTCACCTTCGAAGACACCCTCTCGCAAATCGGCCTTGGCTATGGATTCTTGTTCCTGCTGGCGCTCCGGCCTCCTCGCGTGCAGTGGATTGCCTTCGGGGCGATTCTCGTCGGCTACTGGGCCTTGTTCGCGCTCTATCCGGTGCCGGCGTCGTTCGATTATCAGGCGGTCGGCGTGCCCAAGGATTGGCCCTATTTCTCCGAGGGCTTCGGCGCCCACTGGAACAAGAACAGCAACCCCGCCTGGCGGTTCGATACCTGGTTCCTCAACATCTTCCCGCGCGAGAAGCCGTTCCTCTATAACGGCGGCAACTACGCGACAATCAGCTTCATCCCGACATTGGCCACGATGATCCTGGGCCTCCTCGCGGGCAACTTACTCCGGAGCGATCGGCCCGGTTGGACCAAGGCGGGCCTGCTTTTCGCGGGCGGCCTCATCGGCCTGACGACCGGCTGGGGATTGGACACCCTCGGGATTTGCCCGGTGGTCAAGAAAATCTGGACTCCGAGCTGGGTCCTCTTCAGTGGCGGCTGGGCGCTCCTTTTCCTTGCTTTCTTTCATGCGGTGGTCGATCTCTTGAAGCTGAAGGCTCCCTTCTTCCCGTTGATCGTGATCGGGGCGAACTCGATCGCGGCCTACTGTCTGACCGAGACGATGCGCGGATTCATCGGCGCCAACCTCAAAACCCACCTCGGTGCCGATGCCTTCAAAATTTTCGGACCCGCCTATGAACCCCTCGTGATGGGGGGGGCCATTGTCCTGGTCATGTGGCTGATCCTGTTCTGGATGTATCGTCGGAAGATCTTCCTGAAGGTTTAGCGACGGGGGTCTTGCTTGGCCGACTGATGGCGAAGTGCGTAATGAACGGAACCCCGATGCGTCGTTTCGAGCGCCGGACATCGGCTCATCAATCCTCGTCCTCGCCGACTCGCTTCTTCATGTATTCTCTCAGTTTGGCGAGGGCGGTTTCCTCAAGTCGCCTGAGGGTCGAGGGAGCAAGGCCGTAGGCACGGGCGATCCAGGTGATGGATTTCGGCTCCGAGCCGGCCCCTTCCGTCTTGCGGGATGGAGCATCCTCGAGGCCGAATCGCTGGCGGATGATCCAGGCCTCGTGAGGGCTGAGGAGGTCGAGCCCTTCGTGGAGGCATTCCATCTCCTCGAAATCGTCGAGGTCGAAGAGGGGCTGGCTGTTGTCGGCGATGGTTTCCTCGAATGAGATCGAACCCCCTTCGCCGGCCTCTCGATGGAACTGCGAGCGCTCGATGTGCGAATGACGGATGAGGTTGAGCGTGTTGAGCGAGACTCCCATCCGTTCCGCGATCTCGTGGTCGATTCCGCGAGATGCCTTGAGCGTCCCCTTGTCGGCGTTCTCGTGCTCTTCCGAATAGAGCTCGCCGAGTGTCTTCTGGTATTTCGAACGGAGATGAATCATGTAGCCGGGGAGGCGGATCATGGATCCGTTCGCCGCGATCGCCTGCTGGATGGCGTTCCGAATCCAGTAGGATGCGTATGTCGAGAATCGAACGCCGTGGGTTTCCGGGTCGAAATCGGCGCAGGCGCGGATCACGCCGCGAATCCCTTCTTGCTTCAGGTCGTCGAACGAGAGGCCGCAACCCAGGTTGGCGCGGGCGATGGTGCCGACGAGCCCCAGGTTGGCCAGCACCACGCGTTCGATGGCCTGGCGGTCTCCGCGTCGAATTCGCGAGGCGATGGCCCGCTCCTCTTGAGCCGAGAGAGGCTTGTCCGACGCTCGGGACGTTTGGCTCCGTGCCTTCGAGGTCGGTCGGGCGGAAGGACGTTCGAGCAGGGCGGTACTCATGGCGAAAGCTCCGATTTCGGAGGAATGATTCAGCGGAATGAGGCGACGGAAAGGCGAACGTAAAGCGGGACGGCGGATGCGGACGTCAATCTCTGGGCTTTGCCGCGATCGAGTGGCTCACAGGAGGATTTCCAATCGATCCGCGGCGATGATTACCAGATGATTCGAAGTGCTTTGAGGGCGGGCTTGACGCTGATTTCGTCGAGTTTCCAGTGACCCTTCCTCAAGGCATCGACGGCTTCCTTGGCGGTTGCGAACCCCAGGCTGATCGGCTTGGCTCCGATGGACTGAACCGGGCGGGCGTACCAACGGCCCGAGCGGTGCCCGGCCCGGAACTGCGCGTCGTATTTCGGCGTGTAGATCGTGAATCGTTCTCCCGAGGTCCGGTCATGGACGATCAGGGTGCCCGCCGTCTTGACGGGGGCCAGATGGAGCCTCGGGACCGGCGAGCTGGTGACCGGGTTTTGCAGCAGCATGGCCAGGGCCTTCAGGCAACCCGGAGCAACCGGGCGCCATCTTCGCCTGGGGGCGGGCATCGGCGTGGGGTTCTTCCGCGAATTGGTCTCGGTTCCGCTCGGCAAGGAATTCGACATGATCTCAGGCTCCCGGGAGCAAAGGTTGAATAAGGTCGGCGCGCACCGTCGTCGTCGTTCAAGGTGATGAGGCTGTGGCCGTTTTGGTTCCGGAAGATTCCGGCGTGCGAGGTGGCTCTTATTGAGAAGGGCTTCGGCGAACCCAACTCAGGCGGGGGAGTTGGGCGGGTCGCCTCGATGGGGTTCGAAGCGAATGGGCCATTCGCTTCAAGAAGGCGGGGGCGTTGTCGCCGTGGCTCACGTGAGGGACGAGCAGGCGGATCGCCCAGTCCGCGGCATCCCGGTGACGGCCGACGACCGCGAGCCAGGGGAGGTCGTCACGCTCGCCGTGGACCAGGAGATCCAGGACCAGGCGAGGCTGTCCGTCGGGTGCTCCCGCCGATCGTCGGAGGATCTCCGCGGGGATGGTCCCGCGCCGCCAGTCGAGGATGGCGCCGTCGAGCTTGGCGTCCTGGAGCGAGGCCGATTGGAGCTCGGCGCCGAGCAGGTTGGCTCCTCGGAGATCGGCCCGCGAGAGATCGGCGTGGGAAAGGTCGGCTCGCGAGAGATCGGCGTTTTGCAAGTTGGTTTGAACCAGGTCGGCATGCCGGAGGTTGGCGCCTCGAAGTTTGGAATCTCGCAGATAGGCCCGATGGAGCGTTGCTCGGGCCAGGTCGGCGCCTCGGAGGTCGGCGCCTCGGAGGAAGGTATGATTCAGAGTGAATCCGCGAAGATCGGCGTTCCGGAGGCTCACGCCCGCTCGGACGAGCGTGTGGATCGCTCCACCTTGCGAGTCGGTTTGAACCGAGGCGATTTCGTGGCCTCTCCATCGATCGAACACTTTCAGAGAATGCGAGCACGGCGAAGACATGGCGTAGATCCCCCGTCGAGAGCCGAGTCGTTCGACTCGACCTCCAAGTTTCTTGTGGTGTGAACCGTGTATTGGTGATGAGCGACGCTAGGGGCGAAGGGCGAAGCCGGTTGGAAAGGGAGCTGCTCGCGGATCCGGATCGAGCAACTCCCCGAAGCTTCAGGACGTGGCCCGTTCCCCCTCGGGCGAATTGGTTGGCAAGACGCCCTCAGGCGGCTCGCCGTTCAGGCTCGTTATCAGTCTTAGTGGCCAGGGCCGATGGGACCGCCGGGGACCGGAGTCGGGTAGATGGGAGGGTTGTCACCGGGATACGGGCCGGGATCGGGCTCGGGAGGAGCCGTCGGATCGCTGTAGTAGTAGTCACTCGTGGAGTTGTATCCAAACAGCGAGCCCGGGCTCAGTTTCGCTTCGAGGCTATCGAAGACGAAAAGCTTCTTCCGAGGTTGGAGTCGATTGCAAGCCATGGTGGGGAACTTCCTCTCGTCCTTGTTGAACGTGGGGGTGAAGTACTGGGTCGAGAGCAGGCTCACTGACTCGCGATATCAGCGACACTGTTCGGTTCTTAATGTCGAAAACTCGTGCAATGGAATGAACCAGTATTTTGAACTAGTTTCGAAGATTCTTCGAAATCAGCAAAAAGGCCCCAGGCGGCAGCCGTTGCTTGTCCGGAAATGCCCCGCGCGGGAGTCCCATGGCAAATGCCTGACCAATAAAAAAGCGGCCCCCGGATCGAATCCGAGGGCCGCGCTGATTGAACAATCTTCGCGTGTTTGCGTTGCTGTGATGGTGCTGTTCTCGGCCAAGCACGGCGATTCAGCGGCTTGGCTGTTTTGATCATGCCTCAAGGTTCGTAGCGTCGTACACAATCCCAGCAGGTGTGCGACGAGACGTCGATCCCCCCCTTCAGGGCGCAGGCGGCAGCCCCCTGACAGCCGCAGGCCGGCTTCGATCGAAACGGACAGCGGCGAACCAGCGCCGTTAGCCGGCGCACCTCGGCCAGTGGGATGTGGTCGGCTTCCGAGATATTGGGATTATGCGGAATGTGCCGAGTGTTGGTATTGTACGCGGGCAAGGGGCTGAGGATATTGCGATACGAGGGGGTGAAGTCGGCATGCCGAGGATCGACCAACTGGCAGAGCCGGGCTGTTTCCTCACCCCGGCAAGGCAACCCGGTGCGTGGGCAGTGGGGACATTGCAGGCGGGGGCCCATGGTTTGCCTCATTCGGTCACGGTGAATGATCGATAGCCGGTTGTGTAAAGAAGTGAGCTTGTGAAGAGAACATTGAACGAGAGATAGAGCGGATCGCAGATGTACGACGCCTGGCCGATCTGAGACGGATAGGGGAAGACGTTCGTTGAGCCCGTGCAATCCGCGTTCCCTCGAAGCGTGACCGTAAAGCCATACGTGAAAGATCCGGTCGCGGAGAGCCGGATCGAAAGGCCGTTGGCGCAGGCCATGGTCCAATCGTTGGTGCCGGCGTTCCAGATGAGCGTCCCCGATCCGTTGCCACCAACATTAAACCATGATATGATCAAATCTTTTTTGGGAAGTGGGCAGGGGGTGGTGCAGGTGAAGCCATAGCTCGGCGGAGTGAATTTCGGAATCGTGAACGTCGCGCTTGAGAACGGAAGCTGCGAGGCGGTTGGACCCGATGTCGGATTCGAGTTGCCCGGCCAATTCACCTGAAGAATCAGCGGGTCGCACGACGACGGGTCGCCAAACGAAGGGATGGTGAAGCCCTGGACGAGCGTCGTGGCGGGCTTGCCGAGGAGTCCCGGATAGCTCGAACCCGGATAACCGAAGAAGGCGTTGGTGGGCTGTCCGTAATTGTCGCGGCACGATTGTCCGGGCAAGAAGAGGCTGGCGGCAAGCTGGGTGCTCAGGGGACTCGAAAACGTGAGCATGTGGAAATAGTAGCTTATGCCGGATCCCACGATGCAAGGATTTTGCCCCGGCCCGGTTTGAAGGGCGTACGGCGTGTTGTACGGCAGCCAGCCTGAATACCAGGCGCCCTTCACGAAGTCGTAAACGATGGGCTGGGTTCCATTGATCGGGTCGTTCACCGTGCCGTTGACGGCATATTTCAGGCCGGGGCAATAGCGGGTGGAGGGCTGGCAATTGGGGATCGAGGCCCCGCTCTCGGCGATCCAACGCCCCCCCTCGGAATGGGCGATGATCAGGTCCCCGATGACCGGTTGGCGCGATCCGATGACCACGACCGGGATGGACCGGCTCGTGTCGACCTGGATGTCGGCAACCTCGCCCTCCGCCTCCTTACCCGCGAGCTGGACGGGGTGAACGAGGTACACGGCCTCGCGTCCCCGCGGCATCGATCCGCCGTTATAAACCTTGCCGAGGAACTGCGAGGCGCCCCGACCCGCCCGGTCTCGCGAACCGTCGAGGCGCGAGTTCATCGTCGTCCCTCCGCTCGCGAGCAGCCGGTCGAGCAAGATCCGCGAGGAGGCTCGTTGTGTCGAGGAGATGTCGCGCATGAGAAGGGACTCAAAACTGTGACGAGATCGAGGAGCGAGATTGAGGGCCGGGGTTCTTGAACCTTAGCCGTCGTAACGGAAGATCCAGCGGCCTCCGCAGCAGGTGAGCAGGAGCTTGGTTCCGGGAGGAGGCGTTTGGGTTCCAACGTTGTATGCGTAAAAGGTGCGCGTGGAATCGGGGCTGAAGGAGGCCGTGGCCCCCTCGGATTCCGATCCATCCACCAGAAGAGGCCGGCAGGCAAAATAGGATGACGGCGAGGTCGGATAGGTCGAAATGGTCAATGTCTGGGCCAATGCCGTCAGGCCCCCCTGTTCCACGGATACCCTCGCGCGATCCAGGGCTGAGCTTGCTTCATCCTGGCGTTCCCGGAGGATTCGAGTGTTCATTGCAAGTCTCCGCCCGGTTCGCGCTCGCGAACCCGGTCAGGTTCAATTTGAGGAAGCCGATTGAATCGCGAAGAGGAATCAGGGATCGGTTCGATCCGCGAGTTGAAGGACGGTTTCCTGGCGGCCGGCGGCGAAATTCCAGTTGACCGCGACGATCGAGGGGAACGCGGCAGGCTCGCCCTGGTCGGCACCGTAGTTGGTCCGGAAGGAGAGGTCTCGCCCGTTGATTCGCGAGATCCGATCGCCGACACGAAACGATGAGACGATCGACGGAATCGTGACGCTCCCGACCAGCGGGGGGAACTCGTGCGCGGCGCGAAGTTGGCGGGCGTGCGCCAGGGCATTTTTTGTGTCGTCTCGGACGATGATGTCCTCGTCCGAGTTATTGAACTGGGAATGGGCCGCGATCGTCTCCATGCGGAAATGATCGCGAGCGTCGGCGCGACGCCGGCGGGTGAATCGGGTGGGGGAGGCGCGCCGGGCGTCGATGGCCGCCGTCAGCATCAGATCATCGTCGATCACGGTGGTCAGCCGGAGATAGAACCGGGTGTTGGCGCCCGATGGGTTCGCCTGGCTGGTAACCCCCCGGACCGTCTGGCTGGGCTCTTGCGGGTTCGGACCCGAATACGAACCGATCGACCAGGATTCGGGATCTTCGGCGGTGATCTCGATGCCCAGGCGATCTTCCAGGAGTCGCCAGCCGCCCCCGATCGGTTGCCAGGAGCCCGAGCCATCCCAGATCGCGGGCGATTTGCCCGCATAGTCGCGCGAGAGGGAAAGCTGGGCACGCATGGGCCGGTCTGAGGTGTCGGTCGAGATCAGGGTGTATGATCCCGGGCGGAGTCTCCGGACGTAGGTCGGGTTTCCGTCGTCATCGTCCGGGAAGATCGAGGCCAGGTCGAGGACGTCGGTCTTCCAGGAACTCGACTCGAAATCCCAGTGGCCGTCCCCCGCTTCATCGGCGACATAGTAGCGATACTTGGCGCGGGCAACCCCCGAAGATCCTCCGAGATTCGCCCGCAGATATTGAGCGCGGTTGGCCGCCGATTCGTCGCCTGCCGAGGGCTCGAAGCCGCAGGCCAGGACCACCGACAGCTCGACCCGCCGAGGGCGCGTTTCCAGGGTGATCGCATTGACGATCGAACCGCAATCGCGCGACAGATGGAGCCCCGAGACATTGCAACGTGATGGATCGAGGATATCTCCTCGCTGGGGCAAGGCGAGCTCTCGGTCGGAGTCGGCCCCCGCGGCATCCTTGCGATAGATCTCCAGCGTGTGCCGAGGATCTCCCGAATCATCCTGGCCGGTCACGAACCGGAGCGCGAATCCGGCATAACCAAGCTGTTGTTCGAGGGCTTCGGGCCAGGGCATATTGGTCGCGTCGAAATCGCGCAGGACCAGGTTGTCGCGGACGGAGTCGCCATCGCCTTCGTAATAACCCTGGTCGTTCTTCGGCGAGCAGGCTTCGAGCATCCCGTCGAGATTGGTGAAGTCGGGGTTCTTGACGAACGATTCGTCGTTGTGGATCGCCAGGATGTAGCGGACGAATTTTCCGAGCGTCCAGTACGTGCGAGGGTCGGGAACGCGCTCGATGTTGGGTTCGAGGAAGACCGGATACGCGGTCGACGAATCCGACTGGTTCACGTCATGGCCGTCGGGAGTGCAATTCGGATCGCCGTCGGGGTTGAACCGGGCCGGTCGATCGATGGAGACCACGGCGCCGGCTTGCGGGTCGTCGGCATCTCGTTCGTGGCGGCCTCCGATCGGCTCGTCCCAGCAGCGGATCGCCACTCCGACGGCGGTGAAGGAAACGTCCTGTAATCTGGGAGTCAGGTCGACTCGGGGCTCCTGAGCAAAGCCATCGAAGAGGAGCATCCGGCCGCCGTTCGGTGAGATCGCCAGGACGACAAGGCGATCATCGTTGCGCACCACGTAAGGGCCGTGGGAGTCGATCGGCCAGAGCTGTTCGAACTGAGTTGGGAAATTGTTGGCGGCGGCCGAGTCGTCGAGGACGTAGTGGAACCGTGCGACGGGGGGCTGTGCGCCTTCCCGTTCCTGGATCGAATCGCACAACAAGTTGGGAAGAAAATCGAAGGCGCCGCTCCCCCCAGCCTCCCCCGGCTGATAGCGAAACACCCCAACCTGGGTTGCGTCCATCGCCAGCGGAACGCTGGACGGCTCGAAATCAAAGCTGCCTGGCATGGAAGTATCCCGAGTTGGAACAGAGAAGTGGCGCGGGCTGTCGCGAACGGTGGGATCTTGGTCGGGGCGGTATGAAAACCAGCCGGAGCGTAGCCGCTACTTGACGAGTCCCATCGCTTGCAGGTCGTCGAGCAGTGCATTGAGGGCCTGGGCGACATCTTCCGAGAACGCGCGGAGATTTTCGTAGGCGAGCCGGAGCCCGTTCAGGTCGGCGAGCTTGGCGTAGACGGCTCCGGACTGGGTGTTGTCGAGGCCGGCGAATGCCGTCGATTGCACGACCGACGCATAGGCCGAGATGGTTCGATCGGCCGTCGTGTAGGACTGGACGTAAGGGCCGGGCTGGGCGACCGGGGTGGCGCCCCAAAAGCCGAGCTTCTGGATGGGAGAGGTCGCGAGCCGAGTTCCCGATCCGGTTCCCACGGCGATATCGGCCGCGTCGTTAAGGATTCCGCCGGCCAGCGGCAGAAAGGGATAGGCTCCGGCGCCCGTGATCGCGCACTGAACCCGAGAATCCTTGATCGAGGCGATGGTCGACGCGCCGGCCACGACCAACGCGAGGGGGACGCAGGGCGTTTGAGGGAAGCCGGAGGTTGAGGAAGCCGGCTCGCCCGTCGCGTCCAGGTAAATCGAGGTGGACGAGCCGGGGACGATGGCGAAGGTCGTCGAGCCGGCGAACGTGCCGATCGTGCCGTCGAGCTTACGGTACTGGCCGGGGGCGATGCTTACGTTCAGGCTCGCGCTCGGCACCTCGGCCATCGACACACACAGGCCCCCGAGAGCGGTCTGAGCGTCGAGCCAGTCGGCGTTCTGATTCAGGGCGAGGTGCCAGTTGCGGTCGGCGAATCCGGGCTTGTTCAGCTTGGTCGCGCTCGTATTTGTCGTGCTCATGGAAGGGATGCCTTAGAGGGTGCTGTTCCGACCATTCCCCTCGAAAGGGAGGAGTGTGAAATCCCGCGAAATCAGGCAGGGCTGGGCTGCCAGGAAAGGGTGATCTGATGAGTTGTCGCGTTGTAGGAATAGGTGAGACGATCGCCATTGGCATCGGGAGGGGGGCTGATGGGTGGGGCGATAATCTCGACCTGCGTGGTCATCGCGGTCCCTTCATTGCCGGCGTTGTCGAATGGGACAATCGCGAAGGACCAGGTTCCTCGGCCGAGAGTGGGGCTTGTCCAGGAATAAGTTGAAGCAGCACGGCCGAAGCCCCCTTGCCCGAAACCTCCCAGGCCGAACCCATCGTTCAAAATGCCTCCCGGATAGGCGACGATCTCGGTGCGAGGTGTCCGGTAATCGATTCCCGCCCCCGGCACCGGCTCTCCATAGACACGGAAGCCGACCATGTCGTCGCTCCCGTCCGGCACGAGGTAGGTGCCGCCGAGCCAGGTGAGCCTCGCACGATTCGGAGGCGTCGACGGCAAGCTGGCGGAAAAGTCGGTCGTCGCTTCTCTACTTTCAACGGTGCCGACATCGATACGAACCCGACCGGTGGGCATGGGGAGGTTGACCCATCGACTAGTTCCATGCCATGCCAGCTTGCGATCGGTATACACCTGAAAGACCGTCCCGGAGGGAGCCGTCGAAATCCATTCCAGGTGGAGCGCGGAACCGTTCCAGGTTGGCGGATAGACCTCGGTGATTGTGTCTTGTGAGAAGCTCATGGATGGTGATTTCGGGGGTTGTCGGGTCGTTGAGAAACGGCTGCCAGACCGGCAAACACTCGGTGCGTTCGACCGATGGAATGTGTCAGGTCAACCCGTGAAACAGAGCCTTGTAAGGGAGTGCCCAGCCGCCGATGGTCGGCACAGGCCCCTTCGGATCTGGGATGAATTCCCCTTTGAAGAGAACGTTGTTCCAGACGCGTCCCCTGGGATCGGTCAGGGTGCGAGCGACTCCATCGGCATAATTCTGAAACACCGCTTCGGCTTCGTTCAGGGAGGCGAGCGAGGCGCCGATGAGGACACCGGAGATCAGGAACAGCCGTCCTCGGCCGCCGCCGTAGAGGGTTTGTGTTCCGGTGACCCCGAAGAACGAGTTCTCCTGCTGAGCGTTGGCGTTGGCGACATGCTGGAATCGAACCGCCGCGCCAAAAAAATTCGATCCGCCGTAAGTGATCATGAAATCACCATGTTGAAAAGTGGTGCGCGGTTTTAGGCATCGATCCGGCCGCGGAACGGCCGGGACGGTCCCCCTCTGCTCGTGGGACTCAACTGATCGAACTGCTCGGCGATTCGTTCAAGCCGCTCAACGGCACGGGCGAGCCGAGCATCGAGACTTGACGACAGGCCGTTTTCTCCGGTCGCCGCGCCCTCAAAGGTCGCGCCGGGGGATGAAATCCAGAATCTGGATACGGGATTGATCGCATCGAGGCCGAACTCGTCTCGGCCCGATTGGGGGAATGTCGGCTCGATTGATGATAGGGCCGAATTCTCGATCGGCTCGATCGATCCGTCGGGCTCGCCGCGTATGGGGAGCGATGGAGATGCCGCCGACAACACACGGTCGATGCCCGAGACTCCGTCGTGCCGAGGGAAGACCTCCGGGCTGAAGGATGCAAGGCTCCGAGCAAGCTCGGCGGGGTCTATCTGGGAGAGTACGGTTCGCGCTCGAGTCGCGCTCGGGAATGAAGGAGGGCCTTCGAAGGGATCGGCGTGCGGGGCCTCCCGCGGTGAAGGCTTGGCTGAAAGTTGCACGTCGGTTGCGCCCGTGCCTTCCTGGAGCCACGACGGGAGTGGGACCGTGAAGTCGTGGAGCATGTTTCTTGGTGCGACATCGAGCCAGGGCCTGGCAATCACGCTTTGCTGCGGAGGATCGAAGCCGGTGTTTGCACCGGCTCCTGATTCCTGTCTCGTTCCCGCCCCGGCGATCTCGATCGACGGGAGTGTTCGACCTTCCGCCGCGAGATATGGCAGCAGCCGGCTCGGGTCGATCCCCAATTTGGCGAGCATGGCCGGAGGCTCGGTCGGAGCTGCCGGCCCGCCATTCTCGTTGTTATCGAAATATCGTGTTTTCAACATAATGCACATCAATCGAAAAGCGGTTTGTCAGAACAGACTCTCGATCGCATCGGCTTCGGCGCGGTGGGCCAGGTCGCCGATCCACCTGGAGGGGGGGACCGCCCTTCCGAGCGTGAGCAACATTTCCGCGATGCCGATGGCATCCTCCCAGGGGAGATCCTGAGTGAACCCGTTGATCAGCAGGGTCCAGCGGAGCCATCGGCTGAAGGTTTTGGGACACGGCCCAGCAGCACCTCGTTGATTCGCTCCCAGCGTTCGATGCACGAGTCGTCTTCGAGATCGACGGCGAGCAGGCGGCGGAGATGAGCGTCATTGAGCTGATAGTTCCGGCAGAGGAGACCGGCCGCCATCCGGAACTGGAGGTCGAGCCTCTGCAACGGATCGTCGAACGTCCCCGAGGCCAGTTGATCGGAAAGCTCGTCGAATTCGGCGTCGAAGCCGAGCCCGCCGCCGATCGTGAATGAGCCGCCGGGGGTGCGGACCGGATAGAGCCGCAGCCAGGGCTTGGGGAAGGCCCAGGTTTGGCCGTCGCCGAGGACGACGAGGGTCCCCGCCGAGAATCCCGGGGTGCGCAGGCGACTTTCGTCAAGCGGTTCCATGGGGCGTGGTGTCTCCGAGATAGCCGAGCGAGGTACCGTCGGGCTGGTCCGACCAGCGATAACGCTCTTGCCCTTCGAGTGGATGGCCGACCGGGTGGAGCAGGGTGTCGCTCGGATCCTTGGTGATGAAGAGCCGGCCGCCGGGCTGTCGCCGAATGTAGCCTCGCTCGCCTTGGCTTCGGTCGACGCCCAGCATGGGCTCGGCAATGTTCAATACGGAGTTGATCCGGTCGATTTGCCGGGTCCCTGCCTTGAGGGCTTCGGGGAGGAGCAGGGCATCGGGAAATGGCGCGGGGTCCGGTCGGTCGGTGCGTGTGTCTTGCACGGGATCAGGCCCTGGTGAAGCTCAAGGGATTGGTGGTGCCGTCGCTCGAATAGGCCAGAAGGCTCATGGTGGCGGTGCCGAACTGACCGTGGTCTCCCGAGGTATCCACGTTTTCGACCACGGCGTTGCTCAGGACGTAGAGGATGTCTCCCCCCGCCTGGCCTTTGGCGTCTTTGTGCGTGGCGGTGAAGTTGGCGGTCGTGCCGGGGTTGTGCCCCATTACAGACGCCGTATCGGCCGTGGTGACGGTGGCCTTGGGCTTGTTCATCAAGTTCACCACGACGGTCGGAAATCGGTCTCCATCCGCCGAGTAGGTGGCGAGCGTGCCACCCTGCGAAATGGTGACGCTGCTGACGCGTGTGATTTGGTTCGAACCATGAGCGACGGCGGTCCAGTTCGCCTGGATCTTGCTGGCGGGCATTTGCTCGTCTCCTTGTTGTTCTCAGGGGAGATGGATGTAGAACGAAGGGAGTCCGCGTTTTGCGAACGGTGCAACGCGCGGATGTTGCGTCATTCCTCACTCGGTCGTGTCGAACGAGGTCCAGGAATCGACGGCGTAGCGATAGACGAACGTCGCCGAGATACGGCGTTCCGGGGGTTCCGGAGTAAGCCACTTCAAGGAGAGGAATCGGGTGAACGGCGGCATAGTCAGGCTCGCGAGCGATTGGTCGTTCAGCGCGTTCGACGCGATTGTCACCAGTTGCTCGGCAGCCTCGTCCCGACTGACTGGCTCGTCATCGCGAACCATGAAGGTCAGGTTCAACCGCCCCGAGACGATCAAGGCACCGGAGTCGGAACCTGGGTTCGCCCCGCCGTCTCCCAGGGAATCCGAAAAGTCGACCGAATCGGGCTCGATCGAAACGGCGCGGATATCCCCGGCGCGAAGGCTCGGAATTTCCGAGACGCTCCTCAAATAGACGCCATCGAATTCGCGGGTCGCTTCCAGAATCGAGGCGATCGCGCGTCGGATATCGCGATCGCGGTACAACGATGGTGACGCCATGGTTGCAGACCATTTTCAAAAAGGGATGTGATGGATCGTCTCGTCGCCGCGTGCCGGGGGGCTCGGGCTTGCGAAGGGGGTTGCCACGACCCCCATTCCTTCATCTCGCTCGAAAATCAGCGTAGGCGAGATCGTCGGAAGCGGAAGTAGGGCTTCGCCACTCGACCCATGGGGACGTGGGCCGCCGCGAAGGCGCCGGAGCCGACCAGGGCGGAGAGGGCCGGGTTTGAGTTGCCGAGGTAAGAGGAAAGCCCCATCGCTCCGGAAGCTCCCAGGCCGATCGCCTGGAGTCGGATATCGGTGATCAACGAGGCGGAACTCGTCAGCCCTTCCAATGGGAAGGTCGGCGCGTCGATGAGCGATATTCCCGAAACCTCCGCATCAGTGAGTGTTCCCATCGCCGAGCTTGCCGAAGCATTCACGAGGAGAGCCCCGTTGACGGCGATATCGCTCAGGAGCCCGATTGCATCGAGGTTCGAAGAACCGACCAGGGCATCCGTGAGCGTGCCGGCGTCGTTCGTGATTCCCTCGGCCGCGATCGTTTCGGAAGCGACTTCCACGTCGATGATTCCCCTCGCCGTGCCGAGATCTCCGAGATTGTCGAGCGGGTCGACCGAGAACGAGCAATCGCCAAATTCAAGGATCGAACCCAGCTCACCGATCGCTTGCAGGGCGGCCCCGTCGAGGATCGCGGCCGTTGCCGCGACGGCTGTCGGCTGGATGACGCTCGAAGGCAAGGCCGCCGTCGAAGCGATCGAATCGATCAAGTTGGAGGTCGAACCGAGTAAACCGGCCGCCGAGAGAGGGCTTGCCGCGAGGAAAAGAGGAAGCTGAATGGCAACGGAGGAAAGGTTTGCCGACCCTTGTAACACGCTGGCTGCCGAAGTCGCATTTCGAGCGATGACGATGGCGGATGCGAACGGCTCGCCCCGCTTCACATAATCAAAGCCGATGGTCGAAGTCTTGCCGGAGAGACCGATCAGGGGCTCTCCTCGTTTGAAATAACCAAGACCGTTTGGATTCATCCGACTCACCGTCGAGATTGTCGATGAGCCCTGGCCGGCCACAGCCTGGAGGCTTCCGGCCATGCTCTGGGTGTCTAGGCCGAAGGAAGGGGCGCCGAGCGAGCCATTCCCCAAAACCGAGGAAACCCACGTCGTGCGATCCAAGCCGAAGGTGGTCTCGTTTAGGCCCCCGATTCCCGAGATGGCCGGCGCATCAGCTTGGATACCCATGCTGATGATCGCCGAGCCGGCCTGGCCGTCTCCGGCCAGAGTCGAGAGGTCGGTGCTATGGTCGAAGGTGAGCACGACGTCGGCCACCGTCGGATCAAGCGCAAATGGAGCCACAGGGACCACGAGACTCACGCTGACGACCTGGCTGGCCGTGACGAACGGCTCAGCCCCTTTGAAGAAATCGAGATTCGCCGTGATCGACCTGCCCGCGATCGATGCGATCGGCTCCCCGGTCTTGAAATACTGCAAGACGTTGGGATTTGCATAAAGTTTCGTAAGGACCGGCGAGGCGGAGAGTGAGCCCGAGCCGATTAAACTCGCCGGACTCAGATACGACTCGATATGCAACGAAACAGAGGGAACATCCTGGGAGGAGGACAAAGGCGAGGTGTCCAGGACCGCATGAATGGCAACCGATGCAATTTCCAGCGTGGCGGCAGAAGAGGGGAGAGTTGCCGCGAAGGAGACGTCGGAAGTGCCAAAATGGCTTCCAAGACTTCCCGCGGATCCGGCGGATGTAACGCTGAGGATTTCGTCGGGGAGATCCGCAACCCAATCTTTCCAGGCCTGTCCGGCCACCGAGACATTCTGAAGGTCTTGCTGGACATTCGCATCTTTGGTGGCGGCCAAGCAAGCCAGGTTGTTGGCCTTGCCGTCCGAGCCGTCGCCGCGGCCCCATTGCTGGCCGTGCCAGTGGTAGAGCGACCATCCGCCGGCCGCGTAGGCCCAATCTCCGGCGTGCATGAGCTGGAAATGACAGAAGAGACTGACACCGCCGGACTGAACCGCTCCGTAATACGCCCGGAGAGTGTTGTACATCTCGGGGTGGTAGGTGAGGTCGTGGATACGCCGACTTCGGTTGGACGAACTCGGCGGCAAAAGGTCCTGAAGGCTCCCCTCATAGCAGACAAGCTGCGCATCCGGATAGGCGGCCGCGAGTGCCGCCCTGTGGGTGGGGATGGTGGCTCCCGGGAGCGCGGTATCTCCCGGGAAGTCGTGCGTCAAATAAAGTTGCCAAAGATCGTGGAGTTGCTCCGAATCGTAGTTGTCGATCGTCGAGGTCAGCGCGGTGGGGAGGCCGCGATAGGGGGCGATCGCGAAGGCGTCGATCTTGATCGATCTGGCGGCGCAAAAATTGACGAACGAGGCCGCGCCGGAAGGATTTCCCCATTGCCAGCCGACGACGCGGACCAGATCGTCGCTTCGCCCGGCGGCCCCGAGGACATCGTCGAAGATGTCGTGAACCTGGCCGGCGCGGACGGCACCCCAATAGGTGCCCCCGATTCGAGGATTTGATTTGTTCCCCTGAATGATGGCGCCGATACTCTGCCCTGTGAAACCGTTGCCGGTATTCCAGATTTCGTTGCTGTATTCGACCCAGACCTTGAGCCCGGGGGTCAGATAATCGCGAGCCTTTTCGGCAATCGCTCGGGCGCAATCATCGGTTGCCGCGAATGGTACGCAGATCCAGGCATCGACCCCCAGCGCGGACGACAACTGAAAGACGTCTTCGAAAGCAACTCCGACCGTGGTGCTGCTCATGCCTACCTGGCTTGACGGATCGAAGAGCTGGGTGGTAGCCAGCGCATTGGCCGTGTTGGTTCCGAGCGTGACATTGCCATGCCAGAACATCGCGTCGAACGTTGTCGGCGAGGTAACCAGGATCGGCGAGCCGGCTCCGCTCCCCAGGGATGCGAACGAGACTCCATCCTCGGCCAAAACCTTCGCGGCGGAGCCCGCCGAGAGATTCACGCAATTCTTATAGGTGACATACTGGCCGGTATAGAAGCCGTGCGGGGCCGACGTCGTGAATGAGACGGCCATCCAGCCCTTGCCGAACGCGTAGTCGGCGACGTTCGCGACCGGGTTTGCCTGAGTGATCGTCGCCCATTGGGGCCTGGCGAAGCTATTATTGAAGTCGGTGGCCGGACGGAGATTGTCACGGGTCGCGACCGGGGAGTTGTTGGTAACGGTCAGGTCCATCGACCGGATGATCCGCGCCCCCGAGACATAGGCCCGGAGCACTTCGTCCACGGGATCGACGAAATCGACGGCGTTTCCAGGGCCGAAGACGTTGAGGTTGGTCCAATCGGCGCGATCACAAACCGCATAGAGGCCGAGGGTGTAGTCGATCGGATTGGCGGGACGGGTCACCTCGTACACTCGGGTTCGCCGTCGCCCATCGTCGGGATTCAACGCCAGGTCGGTTCTCTCCGCGATCACGGCGCGATTGTTGGCGAGGTTGCCGCTGGATGTCCGGAGCCGAAAATTGCTATCGTTGCCGGGCGCGGTCTCGTCCCAGACGATCGTGTAGAAATTCGGATTGTTCGGCATCCAGGGAATCGACGCCGGCGCGACATGCTGCAACGAATCGATGCCGTTGTTCGAACTCGCGTCGGGGAGCCGCAATGATAACGAATTACCGGAGAACGCGGTCGGCTTGCCGCTGGCGTCGCGGGCCGTCGCGGTCTGCCAGAGTCCCGCGGTCTTGACGATGTTTCTCGAGTGCCGATTCACGGTCCAGTAGCTAGGGTCCGCGAGATTCAGCCCCAGCTTCATCGTCGGCGCGGGGAATGACACATTGTCGAGCCCAACCCCATTGACGACCGGCTCATCGACCGCCAGGCCGGTGAACGTCGCCTGCAAGATGGTATTCGTCGGTGTCGGGGCGGACGCCCAGGCCTCGGGTGCCGAGTATGTCAGGATATCGGTCGCCGAAATCGGCGTGGGAAGGGCGTACTGCGCGTAGGGGAGCTTGCTGCCGGTTGTGGTGAAAACCGGATTCGTGAGGGTCGTCGGAGGGCCGCCGTTGATGGAAATCGACGGATTGGTCGCCAGCGTGGTTGTGTAGCTCGGGATGCCCGTCACGGGATCGGTGAAAAAGAACGCAATCGTTTTCCCCGACTTGAGGACCCTGGCCGTTGTCTTGATCGGCGCGACGAACGAGAGCGGGTCGGCCGACCAACTGGCGGATCCGGTTCCGGTCACGGAAAGATTGCGTCCGCCGATCGAATCAACGAGCCCGGAATTGCCGTTCGAGGCGGCGAGGCCATCGGCCCCGTCCAGCGAGACTCCCCAGGCGAGGCTTTCCGGGCGAAGATCGGTTGGCGAGATTGAACCGTCTCGAAGCGCCTTGACCTCGGAAGCGGTCAATGCGGCGTTGTCCCACAAATAGCAATCCTCGACGGAGAAGATCGAGCCCGCGGAATGATTCGCGGAACCGATCTGGAGGGTCGATGTCGCGCCTGCAATCTGCAATTGCGAGGGGGTGGAGGCAGTCGAGAGCACGACGCCATCGAGGTAGAAAGCCTGCTGGGAGTTCGCCGCGTCCCAGGTCGCGACGAGGTGATAGGCCCGGCCGGGGATATAATTGAAGCCGAAACCGTACGAGGCGCTCCCCGTCTGCGCGAAGAGATTGAAGCGAATCGAGGGCATGGACCAGTTCGAGTTCGCCGCGATGGTGAACCCCTTGCCGTCGCTGCGGCCGAATAACTGGGCCCCGACCACGAGCGGGACGCTCGCGGGGTCCACCTTGATCCGGCACGAGATCGAGATTGGCTTCGACGTGTTCAACAGTGTGTTGGCCGGACTCGCGAGTACGCACGGGCCACTGATTTTGATGCTCATTTCAATCAATCTCCCTGCGTCGCAGTCGGCAATGCCATGAGTGAATCAACGCCGTCCGGGCCTGTTGCGTCGGAGATGGCGAGGCTCGTGACCGTGTTCGTTTCTTCTCCGGAACCATTGAAGGCCCGGACACCGATCGAATAAATTGCGCCCGGAGCGAGCCCTATGAGGTCCGAGACATAGGCCGTTCGGGCCAGTACGTGCGGCACCGAGGCAGCCGGCGAGGAATAGTCGGGTTGGGGGCCGACGCCTAGATAGATCCGGAAGCCGTCCGGAAGTCGGCTACGGTTGATTTGGTGATAACCCCACTCGACTCGGATCACCCCAGCCGCACGGGGAAACGCGCGGAGTCCACTGGGTGCCGGGGTGCTTCGTGAATCATCAACACCCGA
>CALKTZ010000640.1 GCA_937997355.1 uncultured Planctomycetales bacterium
CCCCCCCGCCGCAAGCGAGTTCGGCCGAAGCCGAGGAAGAAGCCGACCAACGCGCTGGCGATCCTCGACAACGGCTAATCGCAACAACGTCCGGCGGAACGAGGAAGAGCGGAACGATCGATGCCTCACTCGGTGAAAACGACCTTGGCCACTGCCTCCGTCCCTCGATTCTGGAACGTCCCGAATTCGCTGACCGTCGCGCGGCTCGCCCTCTCGGTCGCGGTCTTCCTGCTGATCTCGGCGGGAGCTTACGCCTGGGCGCTCGGCGTGTTCATCCTGGCCGCGATCACCGACGCGCTCGACGGCTACTTCGCCCGGCTCTTGAATCAGGGGACCCCGCTCGGACGGCAGCTCGACCCCCTCGTCGACAAGGTGATCGTCTGCGGGACTTATATCTATTTGATCGCGATCCCGGGGACGGGGATCTGGCCCGGCATGGTGGCGATCATCGTCATCCGGGAGCTTCTCATCCAGGGCCTTCGAAGCCACCTCGAAGGCAAAGGCCATGACTTCAGCGCCAAGATGGTGGGCAAGCTCAAGACCGTCTTTCAGTGCCTCTCGATCTCGGCCGTCTTGCTCGCCCTCTCCCTGACTTCCCCGCCCCCCTCGCTGATCCTCCTCCGCGACATCCTGACCTGGACGGCCGTCCTCCTGACCCTCTGGAGCGGCCTGAGCTACGGCCTGAATGCGATCAGCCGTCTCCGTGGTGATGCATAGATGGAAGGGTTCATGTTTCCGGCTGCCACGAGAAGTGCTCGCTCGTACGCGTTCAGCGACGTTTGTCAATTGGTCCCACGGTCAAGGCGATCGCACATCCCCCCTCTCGGAGGGGGGATACAGGGGGGAGTTTTTTCGTTGAGAGGGGGGCGGATGATCTCGGGCTCGGACATGAGCCTTTCAGGCAAGTCTCGGTCCCGCGAAATACGTACACTTGCCCCGGACCTGATTGTCGGTTCCCGCGCCCTTGTTTCGGCGGGGTCGGTAGCCCCGTGCCGAACAAGACGCGCCAATACGATCCCTTCGCGAGAGTCCACCTTGATGGAATGGCTTGAGTCCCTGATCCTCGGCGTGGTGCAGGGCATCACCGAGTTCCTGCCGATTTCGAGCGACGGCCACCTGTCGATCACCCAGCACGCCTTCGCCTGGCTGTCGGGGAATTCCCGATCCGGCAAGGAAAACCTGTTCTTCGATGTGATGCTCCACATCGGCACACTCTGCGCGATCCTGATTTACTATCGAGGCGCCATCCTCGATGGGATTCGCGGGCTCCTGGGGAAGCATGCCCCCGAGGGATTCGATCGTGCGTCGGTGATCCGCGCAGGGCTGCTGGCCGCGGTCGCCACCGCGCCGCTCGTCCCCTTCGCGCTCCTGCTCAAGGACCTCCTCGAAAACGCATTCCATAGCGCGACGGCGGCCGGCTACGGATTCCTGATCACGGCCGCGGTCCTGCTGGTCACCTCCGTCCTCCAGAAGCGAGACGGGACCAAGGGATTGCATCAGACGACGTGGCTCGATGCGCTCCTGATCGGCCTCTCGCAAATGCTGGCCC
>CALKTZ010000641.1 GCA_937997355.1 uncultured Planctomycetales bacterium
GTCGGACGCCAGGGCGTTGCGGCGGAACTGGCCGCCATCGATGAGGAATGGGCCTATCGCACTCCCGATGCCCTCACCGACGACGAGGCTGCGGCGATGGCCCTCACCGGCATCACGGCGCACCTGGGCCTGTTCTGGAAAGGTCAGTTGCAGGCCGGCGAAACGGTCTATGTCCCCGGCGGCAGCGGCGGCGTCGGGTCGATGGTCGTCCAGCTGGCCAAGGCGGCGGGAGCCCGGGTGGCTACCTCGGCGGGAAGTCCCGAACGCGTGGAGCTTTGCCGGAAGCTCGGCGCCGACCTCGCCCTGAACTACAAGACCGACGACATCCCCGCGAAGCTCAAGGAGTTCGCCCCCGACGGCATCGACGTCTGGTACGAGACCCAGCGCGAGCCCAACCTGGAAGTTTCCATCCCTCTCCTCCGCAAGAACGGCCGGATGATCCTGATCGCCGGCCGCGCGGCCAGGCCGGTCCTGCCGATGGGGGCGTTCTATCCACGCAATCTCGCGCTGCTCGGCTTCGCGATGTTCAACGTCTCGGCCGATGACCAGCGCCGATGCGCGGAGGACATGAACCGCTGGGCGGCCGAAGGGCGGTTGAAGCCGGTCGTCGGCAAGAAGTTTCCGCTCGCGGATGCCGCCGAGGCGGAGAAATTCCTCGATGACAACTCCTCGCACGGTGCGGGCACTCTCTCGGGCAAGGTCATCATCTCGATCGTCTGATCGTTTAACCACAAGAGACCTCACGCGATGAATCTGCTGACGACATTTGCCGGCTCGATGATGGAAGGATTCCTGCCCAAAGGCTGGGACCTCGCGAAAATTGACGCCTGCTGTTCCAACCCGCCCGGGAGCATCGGCGACCGCCAATCCTGGTGGCATCCGGAATTCGAGCCGGTCCCCTGCACCTCGGTCGCCGATTTCGACGTGATGATGGGGCATGAGATCGCCATCACGATCAAGCGGGCGCGCGACCGGGGGGGCAAGCTTTCTCTGATCCTGCCCGTCGGGCCGATGGGGATGTATCGCTGGGCGGTCTATTTCCTCAAGGAGTGGAACGTCCCTTGCGACCATATCTATGGATTCAACATGGACGAGTGGAGCGACAGCAAGGGGACAACGCTCCCGTCCAACGACCCCGGCGCGTTTCAGAACGCGATGCAAGCGGCGTTTTACGGCCCGCTCG
>CALKTZ010000642.1 GCA_937997355.1 uncultured Planctomycetales bacterium
AAAGTCCTTCACGGCGGCACCGAGCGCGCCGAAGGACGACTTCGTCCGCGTGAGGATCGGTGCCAGATCGGCAAGTTTCACATCATCCCGGAGATTGCCGCCGGACCAGGGGGTCTGCCGCTTGCGACGGTCGGTGTAAGTGTCTCTCAAAGTGCGGGGGACACGTTCCCCAAGGAAGGCTTGAAGGCGAGACGCCAGGAGGAATCGCCCTTCGGCAAGAACCTCCGGCGCTTTCCCGGAGAACGCTTCCAGGATGTGTTGAGCCCAGATCCCGTGCTTCAGACTCGGGCTCGAATACGAAACTTCGTTGGCCCGACAGGCGCGGAATAGAACAAGATTGGAGGCTCCTTCAATGGATTTTTGAATCGAGTCCTCGCTTGGAGCGGAAATCTCCGGAACCCCATCGACCTCCGGAGACGGATGAGCGCTCGGGCCGAAGTCGAGATAGACCTGGATCTGAAGAAACGGATTCCGCCGAATCTCCTGAATGAGCCGATTCAGCTCGATGCAGGTTCCTTCGAGATCATCCGTTGAGCTATCCGTCAACGCGAGGAAGTTCGTCCCATCGATCGAGAAACAGGGGCCGCCGAAATAGACGATCAGGTTGCCCGACTGTTGCTGAACGCGATCGAAGAGCGTGCGGAATCGTGCCTCGATCGAGGATCTGGTACACCCTCTCCCTGCGAGCACGAAGAGGTCTTTTCGCAAATAGCCGAGTTTTTCCAGGACCCCCTTGAATGCCCGAACATCCGCCGAGGCGTGGGTTGGTCCCGTCAGTGCCCGATCCAGAGCGTGCTCGACACCGATCAGGACGGCATAATTCCGGCTGGAAGGCATTCGCGAACCTCTTCGGCCCCTGCAAAAATCCATAAGAATCGGCGGACCATTGCGATCAGGTGGTTGGCGCGAGAGTCGGGGAGGAAGATTCGATCAGGGCCGCGGTGAAATTCACGAGATCCCCCTGATCGCGCGCGATCGCGGCAAGTCGCTTCGGCTGACCGACTCGTTGGCAGAGTTGGGCGACTCCGGGACAGATCAGAGATGACTCGGGAAGATTCGAAAGGAATTCGGTGGCAACTTCAATCGCCTGGTCCTCTCGGCCGACGCTGGCCAGCAAATTGACGAGCACCTGCGCCGGTAGGGTCGAATCGTATCCTTGCTCTTCCGAAGTCGCGAT
>CALKTZ010000643.1 GCA_937997355.1 uncultured Planctomycetales bacterium
CGCTTGCGCTCGGGTGCAGGAAGCACGAGATCCAGGCCACCGGGGCGTTCCAGATGATCGCCCAGCGCCTGCTGGGGGACGTCGGGGAGCACCGGTGGCCGACCTACGTCGTGACGCGCACGTCGCATCGCCGCGACGTCGCCCAGCTCCCCGAGACCATCGTCACCGACTCGCACTGCATCGCGGCCAGCGACTCGGTCGGGGCGGCCTGCGCGGCCCTGTTCGACGCGTGGGGGATCCTCGAGTACGACGCGGAGGCCGGCAGGCCGCCGCGCGGCCAGCAGCTCGCCGCGCTCTCCGCGGCGCTCATGAACTACCTGCAGGACGTGATCGCGCGGCAGGTCAGCCTCCCGGCGGGGACGTCCCTGCCGGCCAGGGTCCAGGAGGACGCGATCGCCTGGTTCCGCCGCCAGGGGGGGAACGCAGCGGCCATCCGGGCCGTCTCCAAGGCCGCCCTCTGGCCCGAGGATTCCCCCAGCCCCTGGGCATTCGGGCTCTTCGCGACGACGGCGCTCGTCGGGGAGCGGCTTTACACCTTCACGAACAAGGTCAAGACGAAAGGAGCGAAGGGCACGGAAACGAGCCTGGAGGACCTGGTGTTCATCCCGCATCGCGTCATCGAGGGGGTGCTCTCCGCCAGGCAATTCAGGCAACTCGACGCCACCGAGATCGAGAAGCTCATCACCGCGGCCGGGCTGCCGATCCGTCACATGACGCGATTCGAGTCCCCCGGCTGGGCCGTCCCCAGGGAGTGGTTCCTGGGGGCGGAAGCGGCCCACAAGGCCCGTCAATGCGAATCCGCGAGACTCACGGAGACCCTGAAATGAACCTGGTGAAACTGCTGCGTCGCAAATCCTCGAGCCGGATCGAGCCGGTGTCGCGGCTCTCGGACACCCCCGAGGCGACCTTCGAGAGCGTGGCCGCCGAGCTGCGCGGGATGTTCGCCCGCGACGAGTCCGAGGAGGACTACGACGATGACGACGCCGAGCTCGACGATGAATTCGACGATGACGAGGATGAGGACGATGATGACTTCGATGACGACGAGGATGACCCGGACGACGACGACCTCGACGACTTCGAGGACGAAGAGGACGACGACCCGTTCGAGGACGACTGAGGACTGATTCCCGGGAATCAGTCCCGAGGGCGCCCCGGCGACGGGGCGCCCCTCATCGTCCCGACAGCCAGTCCCCGGAAGTCAGCGACCCCGGGCCCAGGCGGACGCTCTTGATCAGGTCCGGCCAGCCGTGGGTGGAATGCCAGAGGGCGCAGCACCCGTAGGTCACCGCGTGCGCGAAGTCGTCCGGCTGCCCCGGCATCCGGCGGATGACGTACGAGTCGGCCGTCCGGGTCTCGATCTTCTCCTCGGTCAGGGACGTGAAGTCCCGCAGGAGCCCCGGGGATTCCTTCGAGATGAAGTCGTGCTCGAAGAACCGGACCTTGCCGAACTTGATGCTATTGACGACCGTCAGCAGCACCCGGGTCCGGTCGACCGAGTAATACGGCCGCTTGGACCAGGGGTCGTCGGCGGCCGAGACGTACTCCATGATCGACTTGGCGCGGACCGCCGCGTAGTGAATCGGGATGATCGCGCCGAGGCGGACGCCGGCCTGGACGAGCAGGGTCTCCCGCAGGGCCCCGGCGCCATTGAAGTCGTGCGCGATGTGATTCGGCCGGAACTTCTCGATGACCTGATAGCACTGCGCCGCCTCGCGGGCGTGGTCGTTGGGCGTCATCAGGCGGCGGCCCCAGACGACGTCGATCGTGCCGTCGTGGCGGAGGCCGCAGAGGGCGAGGGTGGTGAAGGAGACCTGCTCCGCGCCCCCGCCGCCCCAGTCGATCCCCAGGGCCGTCGCCCGATACCCGCGGAGCCTCGCGAAGACGTCCTCGGCCGGCGCCGCGGGGTCGTTCTTCCAGGGGAGGGTCGAGGCGGCCTGGAGCTCGGAGAGCGTGAGCAGCTTCGAGCCGGTGTCGTAGGACTCGCCCAGCACCTCGTTGAAGAACACGTGCGGGGCGAGGGTGGCCTGCTTGTTCAGGAGCGACGCCCACTTGGTGGGGTCGCCGTAGTGCGCCGGGAGTAGCAGCTGGGGAACGTGGAAGCCCTGCCGCTCCCAGCGCAGCCCCTCGACCCGGTGGACCCAATAGCCCGCCCTCGGGTTGATCGGCTTGCGGCATTTCGAGCAGACGACGGCCGGGGCCGCCTCGCTGATGTCGTCCCGCATCGGGCCGATCATGTCGACCAGGTCGTGGTCGGCGCTGGCGATGTTCCAGTGCCCGCAGCCGGCATTGCGGCACTTCGTGAACCACTCCGCCATCGACGAATTCGACCAGTCGCCGTAGAGCGGATTGTCGAGCCCCTTGGGGGTGCCGGTGATGTCCATGATCCCCCAGGGGGAGGGGGCATAGGACATCGTCTCGGCGATGATCGGCACGTGGCGCTCGTCCATGTCCTGCCTCTCGTCGAGGCAGGTCCTCCAGACGTTGCCGATGCCGCGGATCCGGCTCGCGGACAGGTAGGCGTAGGAGAAGATCTGCTTGGCGCGATTCCGGTACGACCGCTGCAGGACCGACTTGTTGCAGGAGGAGTCGACGATCAGGGGCCGGATCGGGGACTCCTCGACGAACGGCTGGATGTAATTCGACGAGAACCTGCGGATCTGCTCGAAGAGCGGCGTCACGTAGAGGATCGTCGAGTGCGGGTTCATGGCCGAGAAGAGCAGGCCGTCCGCCGCGAGGTAGGTCGACTTCGACACCTGGCGCGCCGTGCAGAGGACCCGCTTGCGCGGCTTCCGGGTCCGGAAGAGGGGCGCGAACGGGAAGTGCGCGTCGAGGGTGTACGGCTTCCCGTGCAGGTTCAGGAAGGTCGGGAGCAGGTGCTCGAGCGTCTGGATCGGCCGCCGCCGGACGGCGTCGAGCATCTCGAGCACGCGGCCCCGGAGCCCGTCCGAGGCGTCCGGCCGCTGCGATTGATGGGGCATGCGATCTGACGTCCTGTCGGGTCGCGGAAAATCGAGGACACCTGATGGAACAGACGAAGTGCCGGGCCGCCCCCGGCTATCTCGGGGCGCTCCTGGGCATCGCCCTCCGCGCGATCGGGGAGATCGCGCGGCTCGCCCTGATGTCGCGGCCGGCACCAGGCCGCCGCGTCGCGGCCGAATATCCGGCCGCGACTACGGTGGAATCATGGGCTGAACGCGACCCCCTTCAGTCGAGGGTAAATGTTGTGGCCATTTTGATTTCCACCGACCCCACGCCGTACCAGGAGCGGACCGGCCAGGTCGTCACGCGCCGGGGGCCGACCCCGCGCTCGGCGCCCGGCCTCAACCCGATCCACGCCTACCCCATGGCCGAGCCGCTGCCGCTCCCCGAGGTCAGGATGATCCCGGCCGACCCCGCCTCCCCGGACGGAGGCCCCGCCAGGGGATGGCCCGAAGGGTACGCGAGCTAAATCGCCGTCGCGGCGACTCGAGATCCGGGGGTATGAAGGAGGCCGGCATCCCGCACAGGCGGGGTCGGCCGGTCTCCGGAGTCCCGGGACGCCATCCCGGCGTCCCCGAAAATGGAAGGATCTCGATGTCCACCCTCGCGGATCTCCTCGTCTACGCCCTCGCCGCCGGCGCGATCGTGGACCTGATCCAGAACGGCTCGCTGTTCGCAAGGATGCGCGCCCTGCTCGACCTCAGGGGCGGCTACTGGCACGAGCTCGTCTCGTGCCCGTTCTGCTTCAATCACGCCGCGGCGCTCGCGCTCGCGGTCCTGCTCTACACGCCCAGCCTGACCGGCCCGCGGTGGCTGGGGACCTTCGGCCACGTCGTCGCGTTCGGCTTCGCGGCCGGCCGCGTCGCGCGGCTGCTCGACGGGATCTTGCCGGACGGCCTGAAGAACGACCGGACGGCGAAAATCGATAACGGCTGAACCCGAGGCGGCGGGCGCGAATGCCCGCCGCACGCTCCCAGGAGGGCACCCGAATGTCAAGCGTTGGGACGGAACGGCTCTTCAATTTCCACTACCTCCGATTCCCGAAGCACCGGAAGTCCTACCCGGCGGCGCCGGCGACGAAGTGCAAGAAATCCGGGCAACCGATCTTGCTGCAAGGCGTGGCCCGACAGAAGTTGGGTCCGCTGCTCGGCGACGCGTTCCGCGAGGCGTACGGCCGCGGGAACAGCGCCGGCAAGTGACCCCGACTCGAATCCCATTCACCCCAGAGATCCGGAAAGGATCGACATGTCAGGCATTCAGATCATCCGTGGCGACGACTTCGAAGAGATCGGGAGAGACCCGATCGTGCAGGCGAGCCTCGCCGCGATGGCGGTGACGCCGCAATTCCTGCAATTCGCCTTCGCGGCGCTCGCGGTCGCGAGTTCTTCTCGACTTTCGAGTGTGGTCGTCGAGCCGCGTGCCGAGCCCGCTACCGCGTCCAGGGCCGGTGCCGGGTCCCGGCGTGCCAAGAAAGCGCGCCGCAACGCGGCGCCGGCGGGGAAGCCGGTCATCATCGGGACCAGTCTCGGGATGACGCTGACGCCCGAATCGGATTTCGAACGGGCGATCGAGGCCGCCGCGGTCGCCTGCCTCGAGGATCCCGACTCGCAATTCCTCCGCCCCTCGGAAGCGAGGATGCAGGGCGGCTTCTACGGGCCGGAGCTGATCGACTGGTCGAAGATGCTGAGGCGCTACGGCTACATCCCCGCGTCGGCGAGCAACCACGCCAAGGAACGTTCCTCCATAACACGTCGATTCTTGCACATCGAGGATCGGCCCTTCACGGTTACCGTCCACGGCGTCGCGAGGAGCGTCTGCCTCCGACGCCCCAAGGTCCACCACGGCTATCAGCAAACCTCCCGGGGACGCACTCGGAAGTTCAAAATCCTGGGCCAGTTTTTCGAGATCTGCGGCTGACCCGCTCGTCGTCCGGATTAGGTTCGCCCGTCCGGGGCGCCGGGATGCCGACGCCCCAGTTCTCTTTCGACACCGAGAGGTATCCCGAGATGATCCGATTTACGCTCCACGCGAAGCTCCGCTGCCTGGACGACCCCGGCGTCCGCACCGCGGCCTGCAAGGTCGAGGCCCTGGCCGCCGGCCACGTCTCGGTCGAGATCGAGGGGCGGCCGGACGGCGACCTCGACGTCTGCGTCGACGGCGTCGCGACCTGCTCCCCGGAGCTCGCCGACAGGATCGAGGCCGCCTTGCGCGATTTCGAGGGATACGTCGTGACCCCGGCGATCGCGCACTGCGACCGCGGCGAGACCTGCTACGACATCGGCCTGGGGAATCCCCGCGTCATGCCCGACGACCTCAAACTCGAGGGCGCGACGCGGCTCTTCGCCGGCATCGACTGGACGGCGCTCCGCGCCCAGCACGAGCACCTCACGAACCTCTCGGCGTACGCCGGCCACGCCGTCGGGAAGATCGAGGGCCTCATCAACCTGATCGGCGCCCTGAAGGACACCGCAGTCGACAGCTTCGGCTACCCGGAGAAGGTCGTCTTCGGCGGCTCGCCGGCCGTCGACGAGCAGGTCGTCTCCTGAGCCGGCGTGCAGAACTGATTTCCGGAAATCACCCACCGGGGCCATCATGACGGAAGAATCCAAGGCCGCGATCGCCGACCTCGTCGGCGCCTACGGCGAGAAGACCACCATCGCAATCCTCCTGAGCGTCATCAACATCGACGCCTGCATTGAGATCTCGGGGGCTCCGCCGGCCGGCCTGTGGGGGATGATCCTCCGGGACGGCTATGAGAGGCTCGAGCCCGGGGGGGCCGAATTCAAGCTCCCCGGCGGCGGATTCCTGAAGCTGGCCAAGCAGATGGACCTCGCGCCGGGCACGCAGCGCGACCTGCTCGCCGCGTATCTCGATCTCCGCCTGCAGGGCTCCGACATGGGGCTCGACGACTTCCTGGCGGCGATCACGTCCGAGG
>CALKTZ010000644.1 GCA_937997355.1 uncultured Planctomycetales bacterium
CTTTTGGAAGGGACCTCGTTGTCGTAGTCGAAAGGCCCCAGCTCGACCGGCCGCAGCCGCTTCACGTTCCAGGTGTGGAAGTATTCGTGGGCCACGAGATGGAGCCAACCCAGGTAGGTGGGCCGGGTGCGGGTGGCCCATCGGCTGCTCATCAAAACGGTCGAATTCCGGTGTTCGAGCCCGCCGCCGGTTTCCGTCAGCAGGTTGAAGAAGACGTATTTCTTGTAAGGGATCGCCCCCCAGAAAGTCGTCTCGGCCCGGACGATCGCCTCCACGTCCTTCGCCGATCGCGGCCCGTCCCAGATTCCTCCCTCGCCTTCGTTGACCAGCAGGTGCGGAACGCCGTTCACCTGAAACTCATAGACCGCCGGATTGCCGGCATAAATCGGCGAATCGACGAGTTCGTCGAAATCAGCCGCGACATACCGATGCGGCGCTCCCCCCGGCAGTTCCGGCAGGCCGCAGATCGACCGCTTCCAGCCGGCGGCGGGCTCGATCGTCAACTCGTGAGGACGCGGGGTGTCGGCGCGTTCGGCCAGGGTGAGGAAGGTCGCCGCCCCGTTGAGGATCGCGAACGAGGCATCCACCCAGTTCGTCTGGACCCCCATCTCCCGGCAATAAAGCCGATAGGAAATGGTGATGCGATCGGCCGGTTTCTCGCCGGGGATTTGCACCTGCCAGCGGTTCTTGCGCACCTTGGCAATCTTCGCCGGGGAACCGTCGGGGAGCCTGGCGGCGATGTCCTCGATATGCCGCGCGTACTCGCGGACCAGGTACGAGCCCGGAGTCCAGACCGGCATCATCAATTCGACGGCGGGCTTGCCGCCGGTGGGAATCGACGCCTCGACCTCGACGTAGTGCGTCCGGGGCGCCTTGAAGCCGAGGTGATAGCGGATCGGCTCGGGGGGCGACGCCGCGCCGGCCGCCGCATGGGCCGAGTGGGTGCCCACGGCCATCGACGACAACCAGGCGAGCACGAGCGGAAGAACCGGAACTCGGTGGAATGCTCGGACCATCATCACCTCAAATTCACATCCTCTTGACGAAACAAGGCAAGCAGCCCCGACCCCGACATGATAGGCGAACCGACGACAAGCCGGAATGACCTGGCGTGGCGTAACCGGAGCGAGCGGAGAATGTTTCGCCCTGGCCCGTCCGGGGGGGACCGGGGATACCTCCGCCCGCCTCAACACCCATCGAGACCTCGCGGAAATTCCGAAATTTTCCGTTTTGTCGTCCTTCGGCCACCGGTGTATGATATGGCCTCAGTCCTCATCGCTCGCCGCGTCCGCGGCCGTCGTACCTCATCCATCACGTTAGAATTAGATCGCCGGGTGGCTCATGAAGATCAATATCCGATCGGACGACGGTGTCCTGGTCCGCCTCGAGAGCGAGGGCGAGATTCGCCTGAGCGACATGGGACGGGATGGCAACCCGATCGAGGCGGCGCTGGGTCGGGAAGGGTTCACCCGCAAGGTCCTGCTCGATCTCCAGAAGACCCCCTACATCGATTCGAGCGGCGTCGCGCTCCTGATCCGCTGCCACAAGAAATGCCAGGACGCCGGGGGGCAGTTCATCATGCACTCGATCCCTCCCTCGATCATGCAGATCTTGAAGCTCCTGCACATGGAACGGCATCTGAATCTCGTCGACGATGAACAGTCGGCGAAGGCCCTTGCGCTGGGAGAGAAGACATGAGCGACTCAAAGCCCGAGCTCGCCGCCCCCAATGTGTCGGGGATGCTTCCGGAATCGGCCGTGGCGGCGCTCGTGGAGCACGCCTCCAAGCTCCCGGCGAGCGACCTGTTCTTCACGGTGAACGAGAACCACATGGCGGTCCAGGTCCGCCACTTCGGGATCATCCGGCTGCTGACGATCCTCACGGCCGATCTGGGGCGCCGCTGCGTGAGCTACATCAAGGCCATGGGGGGGCTCGACCTGGCCGAGACCCGCCGCCCGCTCGACGGCCGATGGATTCACGAGCTCTCGACCGGCAACCGGCTCGACCTCCGCATCAGCACGCTCCCCACGCTCTTCGGCGAAGACCTGACGATGCGGCTGCTGAATTACAACACCAACGTCCAGTCGATCGACCAGATCGGCCTCTCCCGCCAGGAAGTGAACGTCCTCCAGTCGATGCTCGACAGCCCGAGCGGCCTCATCCTCGTCACCGGCCCGGTCGGCTCGGGCAAGACGACCACCCTGTACGCCGGGCTGAAATATCTCAACAACGGCGAGCGCAAGATCAACACGATCGAGGACCCGATCGAATATTCGATCCCGGGGCTCCGCCAGTCCCAGGTCAACAACAAGGCCGAGGTCGGCTTCCCCGAGTTGCTGCGGAGCGTGCTCCGGCAATCGCCCGACGTGATCATGATCGGCGAGATCCGCGACCACGCCACGGCCGATGTCGCCGTCCGCGCGGCCAACAGCGGCCACCTGGTGCTGGCGACCCTGCACGCGCCGATCGCCTCGGCGGCCGTACAGAGCATGCGCAGCCTGGGGGTCCACCCCCACTTCCTCTCCAGCTCGCTGATCGGGATCATCGCCCAGCGGCTGGTCCGCACGCTCTGCCCGACGTGCAAGGTCTCGTTCGACGTGTTCGAGTCGGCGCCGCACATCTTCGACGAGGTCCGGCCCTGGCTCACGCGCGGGCAGGGGGAGTTCCTGTACGTCGCCAAGGGGTGCAAGGATTGCTACAACTCGGGCTACGCGGGGCGCACCGGAACCTTCGAGATCCTCAAGGTCTCCCGCGAGATCCGCCGCCTGATCGCGGAAGGTCGCCCGACCCGCGAGATCCGCCAGCAGGCCGCCGACGAGGGGCTGCTCGAACTCAGGCGGTCCGCCCTGCTCCGGGTCGCGCAGGGGGAGACCAGCGCCGAGGAGGTGCTCCGCGCCATCCCCGCCGAATACCTCGGAATCGAGGATTGACGCCGCCCCCGCGATCGGTTCGAATCGTCCCCTTGATTGACGATGGCTCGATTCCCCCGAGGAACGCACCGATGATCATCACCAAGAATCGATCGACGGCCGCCCTGTTGTTGCTGGCGGCCTCGGTCATCGCCACCATGGGAAGTCTCTACGCGATGGCAACGAACGCCCCCGATCAGCAAGTCGGCCACATTGTCTTCTTCAAGCTCAAGGACGGTTCCGCCGCGAACCGCGCCAAGCTCGTTGCCGCCTGCGACAAGTATCTCTCCGGACACGACGGCGTCGTGTACTACTCGGCCGGGATCATCGGCGACGACTTCAAGCGGGACGTCAACGACCGAGACTTCGACGTCGCCCTGCACGTCGTCTTCGCCAACAAGGCGGCCCACGACAAGTACCAGACCGCCCCTCGTCACGAGGAGTTCATCGCCGAGGCCAAGCCGGGCTGGGAAAAAGTCCGCGTCTTCGACTCCTACATCACCCCCATCAACGCGGGGAAGTGACGCGCCGATCGCGCGGAAAGGAAACGGGGACCGGCCCGAAGTGCTTCGACGTAATGAGCAACGATTGGGTGGCCGGGGCAAAGCGTAAGCGTGCCCCGGGAAGCAAGGCCGGGCCTGTGGGACGGTAGGACCTCCGGGGCATGCTCGCCCTCTTGGGCTCGCTTTGCCCCGGCCACCCTTCGCCGGCAGATGCCGAACAGACAACCAAAGCATCACCCCGGAATCCACCATAAGCCAAGGCTCAATTCCTGCCTCTGGTGTTTTCCGTTGAGACCTTCGGTCGGGGATTCGGCGTGGTCGCTTTCCGGTTGCCTCGGGTCTTCAGACCCGTGCCTTCCTCCGAAGTGAAAACACACGGGTCGGGACGCCCTGTGGCACCCGGAAATTTCATCTTCCCGCCAATCCGCAGGATGTCCGCCCGTGCATTTCCGCCTTCCTTCCTTCGCCATTGTCTTGATGCCGATCTTGTTCGCCGGTTCCGGCATCGCGCGTGCGCAAGCGGCGAATCCTCCTCGCCCCGCGTACGACTTCCGAAATCCCGGCGAGGTTCGGCAGTGGGGGATCGAGCGAGACATCGCCCGGCTTGAGGCCACTCCCGAGGGGCTGCTCGTCACCATCTCGGGGGCCGACCCCTATTTCTCCGGCCCCGCGCGTTCGTTCCCCCCCGGCGTCCCGCTGCTGCTGAAGACCCGCATCAAGAGCGACCAGGGGGGGACGTTCCAGGTCTTTTTCATGGGTCCCGGCGAAGGGGCGAGCGAAGGGCGATCGGCCAAGGTGGGGGTCCCGCCGGGGGTCTGGAAGGATCTCCTGATCCCCCTCCCCGCGCTCGGCGCGGGATACAAGTTCCGGCTCGATCCTCCGGGCAATGCGG
>CALKTZ010000645.1 GCA_937997355.1 uncultured Planctomycetales bacterium
GAATCGATGAAGAGGTTGTTCCGAATCGTCAGGTCGAGTACCGGCGCGTGGCTCCAGCCCCAGATGTTGGGGATCTCCGTGGCGGCCACTTCGATCCAGATTGCATCCTTCCCGCCGATGATCCGATTGTCGGCGACGGTCGTGCCGAAGAGATTCCCCGCCAGGGCGAAATCGTCGACCCTGGAGCTTCCTCGACTGTCGATCGTGTTCCCGATCAGCCTGAGATTGACGAAACCGGTGGCGATCGAGATGGCCGAGTTGAGCGGATTGATCGGCCGATCGAGCAAGAACGAGGTCGGGCTCAGGGCCTGGCTGATCAATCGCCACTGGCCGGCGTCGGGGCCGGAGAGGATCGCAACGACGTCGCCGGTGCGGACGAACTCCCCCTGAAGATAAGGGATCTGGACCACCAGGCCGTCGGACGAGATCGCCGAAGGGGTGCCTTCGAAATGCAGCCGATACGATTCGGTGACGATGGTTTCCGGAGAATTCGGATTGGGAAGGGTGTCGTTGTCGCGAGGGCCGATTCCGGTCACGGTGTTGTTCGCGACGGTGTCGTTGATCCCCGCCTGGGTGAGTACCACGAACCTCCAGGTTTTGCCCGCGTTGCCGCTCTCTCCGTTGATCGTGTTCCCGGTGATCTGGACGTCGTGGGTGTAATGGCCGGCGAAAACGCCGAACGAATAGGTGCCCGGCATCGTGCCGAGGTAGGTGTTCCCTCGGATGATCCAGGGGCCATTGAAGAACTCGGTCATCCCCCCTTTGAGGGTGTTGTTCTCGATCACGCCGTTCTGCGTCCCGGGAAAACGGAGCAACCGCACGGCCTCTTCCCAATCGGCCGAGGATGCCGGCGGCGATTGCAGGTCGAGCCCTCGGAACGTGAGATTGTAGAGAGGATCGGTGAAGCCGACGTCGTAGTTGTCGGTCGATCCGATGACGGCGGGGCCGTAGCTGATGTTGGGGGCCCATTCGATCGGCCCGGAGAATCGGACGGCGAATCCTTCGAGGGTCGTGTTGCTCGCGTGAATCTTGATCGCGGCGGTCCAGGCGGGGCCGTCGGCCGGTTGGGTGAACAGGAGCGTGGCCCCCGGAGATCCGATGATGGTGACCGCGCGATTGAGGATCAGGGGAGAATCGAGCTGATACGTCCCCGCCGCGAGATAGACCGTCCCGTAGTTATTGGCGATGGAGTGGAGGCTATCGCCCGGCTTCGCATAATAGGTCGAGGCCGCGATACCGGGCATGCGCAGGCCGAGGTCGGCAGATCCCCCGAGGAAGGTGGTGATCAGGGAAGTACCATCGTCGAGGATGAGCCGTAGGCTCATTTTCGAGCCGGATTCATCGCGGTTGGGGCCGAACCCGATGTCGGCCGTGGTGGGGTCGCCGCCGACTTGAAACGTCAGGGGTTGGGCGAGGGGATCGATCGTCATGAGCGGAACACCTCCCGACGATCCGAAGGCCCAGGATAGGCTCGTGGAATCGTTGAGCATTCCCGCCACGACGGTTCGTCCCGCGGGGAGGTTGGTAATCCTGAGATGAACGGCGCCGCGTCCACCGAGATTCAGGCCGTCCTGTCCCTTCCATTCCACGTTGAATGTATTGAGTGAAATGGGAATCGGCGAAGGGGGCGTCATGACGAGATTCGGATTCACCAATCCGGCGGCGACGGTGACTGAATCATTTGTCCAGTCGCTGTATTTCACCTGGATCGTCAGGGTCTGGTTGGCGAGATTCGGATCGGCCAGGGGGCTCAGATAGAGCGTCCCCGTCGTGGCGTCGCCGGATGTCGCCACGAATTCGGCATTATTGACGGCGGGAACGTTCGCCCCATACTCCCAGGAAACCCCATCCGAGGCATCGACCCGGATCGAGGTAATCGACTTCCCGGTCGCGAGTCCTCCCAGTTGAACCTGGGCGTCGACATATCCATCGGGGCCGACGTTGGGGCCGACGCCGACCATGTCTTTTCCCTGCTGACCGAGCCAGGTCGCGCCGAGGCCGGAAAGCAGCGCGCGAGACTCCAGGGCCTCGAACCGAAGAAAAGCCGGGCAAGCACGACGACGCGGGGAGTTCCGGTGCTGGAATCGCAACTGAGCCTCGGAGGTCAAGGAGACCGAGTGGACGTCCTTGCTCCGTAATCGCGATTACATCCGTGTTCTCACATAAAGTATCTAGGACACCGGCCGTTTCCCGACCTCGAACTTGAGGTTTTTTGGCAGTGTTGGAGGATCGATTTCCGATTGTAGGATTGGTTCAGGATGGAGCGGCTTCATTAAAGGCGCGGGCCTGGTAGAATCGGCAGAATCGGGGATTGGATCGGATCTTTACGTGCCTTCTCCGATTCCCTTCAATCCACCTTTCCTTCCTCATCTCGCGAAGCAGGTGGCTCCTCGGGGGTTTTGCGAGGGATATCGTCAGCCGTTTCGAGCCGGAAGCGAAAGTCGCAGTAGGGGGCACCCTGCATGATGGTCTGGTTGCGAATCAGCTTGATCGAAGGGTTGAATCCTTCCGCGAGCGCATAATCCCGCTGGCAAGATAAGCTTGCGCCAAGTTCGCTCATGCCGAGTGCCCGATAAAGCTCCGCATAGCGGCAACGAGTGACATTGAACGAAAGCCGTTCCGGGGACTGTTCCAGGATCTCCAACTCCAGGGCGCCCCCTTCCTTCCAACGATCCAGCGTCTGCGCGAACGAGTCCAGGGCGTCAGAATTCAAGGACTCCGCGAGTTCGGCTCCGCTCGCTCTCGCCAGTTGCGTGATCACCGATCTCAAGATTTCCAGGGTCCTGGCTTCACCAAACTCGGCGCCGAAAGCCCGGATGAGCGGTCCGACGATTTTGGCCTCGATCTCGCGCCGCTGGAGGAGTGAGATGTGGGAGACCGGCGGGTCATCGTTCATGATCGCACCCCGGGTTGTATGTTGATAATGAAGGATGTGATTCGACAGCTCGCCCGAGCTACGTCATGATAACAGGATCAACCGGCGTTTCACCTGAACCTCGTCCCGCTCCGTGACTCAGAGACTTGAACATCGTGCGCTCGACCGTTGTTCGGCTCCTGGGCTGGTCCGGCATCCTGGCGTTGACCGTTTGGGCCGGCACTCGCCATGCCGGCTTGCAGAATCCGGCGGTCGAATCGATGGATGTGATTCGGGATCTTCCCTACCGCTCCGTGAACGGGCAGGGACCGAAGCTCGATGTCTACCTTCCAACGAAGGACTCGGACCGCATACATCACTTACGTCCCGCGATCCTCTTGATTCACGGGGGAAGCTGGACCGGGGGGTCGAGAGCGGCTTATCAGATCGATCCCTGGCGAAATCCGACACGTCTGACTCAATACGGATACGTCGTGATTGGCGTCGATTATCAGCTCGGGCGGCCCGGTCGCCCGAGCTGGCCCGAGGCCCTGGACGATCTCCGTGCCGCGGTGCGTTGGACTCGCCGCAATGCCGCCCGGTATCGGATCGATCCGGGGAGAATTGCCCTCCTGGGGCAATCGTCCGGGGGGCATCTCGCGATGCTCCTGGGCACGGAACCTGATACCTCAACAAGCGAAGAAGTCTCCTCGCGCGTTCAGGCGGTGATCAGTTTTTACGCCCCGGCCGATCTTCGCCGCCTTTCGCTGGCCCGCGATTCGAAACGCGATCCGGTCGCCC
>CALKTZ010000646.1 GCA_937997355.1 uncultured Planctomycetales bacterium
CCTTATAAGCTTCGGCGAGCGTGGGGAAGTTGAAGACGTTGTTGATGAAGTAATCCACGGTGCCGTTGAAGGCCATCACGGCCTGGCCGATGTGGATCAGCTCGGTCGCATTCGTGCCGATGGCGTGTACCCCCAGGATGTGATGGGTCTCCTGGTGGATCAGCAACTTCAGCATGCCGATCTCGTCGCCGAGGAGTTGACCGCGCGCGAGCTCCTTGTACTGGGCGATCCCCGCCTCATAGGGGATCCCCGCTTCGGTCAGTTGGTCCTCGGTCTTGCCGACCATCGAAATCTCGGGGATCGCATAGATCCCATAGGGGAAGAGGTCGGGGATCGAGTAGGTCGGTGCGCCGAAGGCATGGCAGACGGCGAGCCGGCCTTGCTCCATCGCGGTGCTCGCCAGCGCCGGGAACCCGATCACATCCCCCACCGCGTAGATATGCGGGACCTCGGTCTGGAAGTGCTCGTTCACCTTGAGCCGTTCGCGATCGTCGGCGACGACCCCCACGCCTTGGAGCTGGAGCGTCCCCGTGGTTCCTTGTCGGCCGACGGCATAGAGCAGGGTTTGCGAGCGAAGCGCCTTGCCCGATTCGAGCACCGCCTGCACGACCGGACCATTCGCCCCGTCGCTCTGCAGCCGCTCGATCCGCGCGACCTTCTCGCCGAGCCGGAGCGTCATGCCGATCCGCCGCATGTGGTACTGAAACGCCTCGGTCAATTCGCGGTCGAGGAAGCCCAGCACCTCTCGGCGGCCTTCTACGAGGGTGACCTTCACGCCGAGTGTCGCCATCATGCAGGCATACTCGGTGCCGATCACCCCGCCCCCCACGACGATCAACGTCTTGGGCAGATGGTCGAGCTTCAGCAAGCTATCCGAGCACAGGACCGATTGGTCGTCGAAGGGGACGTGCTCCGGCCGGGCTGGGCGGGTACCGGTGGCGATGATGAAGACATCGGCGCTCAGCCGCTCGCTATCCTCGGTGCGAACCACGTCGAGGACGTTCGGGGAATAGAACCGCCCCTCCCCCCAGACCAGCTCGACGTTATTACGCTCGAAATGCCCCCGCACGAGATCGAGTTCGTTCCGGATCACCTGCTCGCTCACGAAGATGAGGTCGGCGATCGTGATGTTCCGCTTGACCCGGTAGCTCTCGCCGAACAACCCGCGATAGCTGGCACCCGTGAGGTGGATCACCGCTTCGCGGAGGGCCTTGGAGGGGATCGTCCCCGTGTTGACCGCCGCCCCCCCCAGGACGTTCGACCGTTCAATGACGACGACTTTCTTGCCAAGCTTCGCCGCCTGGATCGCCGCCTTCTGGCCGGCAGGGCCAGACCCGATCACCGCGCAATCGAAATGCCTCATCCATGCCACTCCCGCGTGGATCGTCATTCTCCAGCTTCGACCCGATCATACCACGATCGTCGGCAATCCGAACAATGCGGATTGAATACCCCGGGCCGGGCCGGATTGACAAACCCTCCTGACTCTTGTCAGATTGAGTCTCGAATGGCCGCCGGGGAAACGGCCGCGCGGACCATTCCTTTCCTTTGCTCCTGGCGACGAGTCTTGCCGATGCTGTCTCGATGGGTCTTCGCCGTCTGGGGTGCCTGGCTTGGCGCACTCGTCTGGGGTTCGGCACTCACCGCCTTGCAGGTCTGGAACCCGAATCCGATCCTGTCGATCGCCCTCGCGTCCGTGCTGTTCGGGGCGGGGATCGGCCTGGTGTTCCTGGCAACCTACCGCCTGGCCCGCGGCCCCCGGCGTCTGCGAGCCCTGGCGGTCCTTCTCCTGGGGACCGCGCCGTTTTGGTTCCTCACCGGGCATGTCCTGCTGGCGATCCAGCCAATGCTTGACCGCCATGCGGCTCCCGGTTGGTCATCCAGGGTCTTCCTGCCGCTGGCCCGGCCCCTCGCCGATCTCGAAGCTTGCTGGTATTACCCGGAGCGGATGCGGGGGAAATGGGTGACGATGGTCGGTTCGAAGGCCGACGACGCCAGGGCTCAGGTGTCGGCGATGGACCGGCACGTCGAAGCCTCGCTGGCCCGGCTCGACAAATCCGAAACCTGGCCGATCACCTGGTATCGCGGGGCACTCTTCGGCATGCAGTATTGCGCCGTCTACGACATGGCGTTCGGGACCTATGTTGGCGTGAACCAACGCGGCGCCGACGGCCTGACGGAACATGACCGCCACGAGGTCGCCCACTGCCTCATCACCCATTTTTACACGAGTCGGAGCGACCCGCCGAGGCTCCTGATGGAAGGTTGGGCGGAGGCCAATAAGGGGTCGTCCGCCGAGGAAGTGGCCTATGTCGCCTGGGACGACCGCCGCAAGGGACTAAGTTTGTCGCTCCGTCAACTGGTCGCCCCCGATTGCTACTGGTTCTCGGGACCGAATGCTTACAACCAGGGAGCTCCGCTGGTCAACTACCTCCTCCGGGTGTATGGCCCCGAGCGATTCCTGAAGCTCTATACCACCTGCCAGCAGGTCACGTTCGAAGCCGATTGCCGCGCCATCCTGGGGATCGGCCTCGATGAGCTGGACGCCGCCTACTGGGCGGACATCGAGCAGATCGTCCGGCGCGCGGGTTCACCCAGCCGCATCTGGCTGAAAGGGCTCAAGCTTGCGCCCGACATCGACCCCGCCGCCTGGGATGCCTTCCTGGCCGACTACTTCGACGCGGCCGAGCGCCTGCTCGCCCCTTTCGAAAACGTGCAACTCGCGATGGCGTGGCGCCTCGACAATGAAACTCCCGGTTTCAAGCCGCGTGAGATGCACGAAGAAGTGCTCCTCTCCGGCCCGCGGACTCGTCTCCGCAACAGGGACAATTGGGACGATCGGGCTTATCTCGCCACCCCGGACCGCTCGATCCTGGCCGCGCGTGATCTCAAGGCACCGATCGGCCGCTGGAGGGTCCGCGAAGGCTCGACAATCTCACGCGAGCAATCCTACCGATCGGCCCTCCGGTCGATCAACGAGCGTGCTACCCTGATCGGGGATCGCGGCGTCAACAACGGGATGAGTTTGCTGAATTATCCCCAAGCTCGTAAATCGATCGGCATCTCGACCGACTACGAGGTCGTCACGCTAAAAACCGCCACCGCAGACGGCCACCGCCTCGTGACTCTCCGATTGAGGACTGCCCCCGAGGTCAAGGGCCGCGACCGTGATGAAGTGACGTTCGTCTTCGACGCGGACGATTCGTATGTCACCCGCTCCTCGCACGGAGGCAGATCCGAGAACTCATTCGAGACGCAATACGAATACGACCATGATGGAGGATTGCCGATCTTCAAATCGTTCATCAGCAGGGGCGTCGATTCAACCAAAGCAAAGTGGTCGAGCCGCATTGAGGTGACGGAATGCCGCTTCGGCCCGATCCCGGAATCCGAGTTCTCCCCCGAATCTTTCTTGAGCAGCCTCAAACCCGAAGGGATCGGCCGACAGCCCGGCGAAGATCGCTTGTTTGCGGTACTCCTTAACGGATACTGGCTGGCGTTCGCCTGCGGTGGGATCAGCGTGGTCGGCGGTAGCGGCCTCGCCCTGAAAAACCGCGACCGCACGGGATCGTGATGATCCATTGCCCCGACAACATCATCAGCCCGACATAAAAACACATCCCCCTTCTCGGAGGGGGGAAACAAGGGGGAGCTCTTCTGTCTTTGGGACCTTCGGTCGGGCGATTCGGCGGGGTCGGGAGACCCGCGCCGATCAGAAAAAGCAGGTTGGCCGAAGCGAAAACGGGACCGGCTCGACGCGACGCGACGTGCCTGTCCCATTTTTCGCGAGCCCGTGCAAATACAGGGGATCTGGAAACCTTCGATCGCGGGTTTCGATGGGGGTTATAAGCCCCCACCGTTGAACAGGAAAAACGTTCCCGATCGACGATTTCTCATCCCGACTCAAGGTTGCGAGGGAGGAGCCGGGGGCGGGGCCTCGGCAGGTGCGGGCGAAGCCTCGGCGGCCTGAGTCTTCCCCGACGGGACGATATCGAACAGCCCCGACTTCTCCTCGATTCCGATGCTATAAAGGCCATGCTCCAGGATACGCCGGCCGGGCTTGCCGCCGTCACCCCGGTCGAACACGATCTGGTGCGGATAATTATCCGAGACGGCGAGCGTCTGGCCGGCCTTCACGGTCTCGGGCTGTCCGTTGCGGAGGAAATGGAAATCGGCGTCGTTCCTGGAATTATCGAGAGTGACGACGAACTTGGTCTCGACCAGTTCCCACCCCTTCTCGGTCGGCGAGAACGTGTAGGTCCCTTTGGTCAGGGTATAGCGGGCCTGGCCGAAGTCGCCGCCGCGATCGAAGGCGATCACCCAGCTGGGGCGGGTCGTCAGGGTCTGGAGGTTTCCCGGCTGGATCGTATACGCAAAGCCGGAGAGGTTGTAGGAGACCTCGCCCCCCGAGTCCGGGTCGTTCATCAGGACGACCTTGTTGTTCTCCTCGGATGCCGCGGGACGTTCGCTCGAATCCAGAGGTGCCGAATCGGTTTGCTGCGCCGGATCGGCCGGGATGGCGATCGGATCGGAGCCCGTCGGCTGGGTGTTCTCGGCGACCACCTCGGGCGAGCCGTCGGCCCCAGCCCCGATTGGCGCGGGGGCGGTTTGGCTGACATCGGTCACGACGGGGGCCGTGCCATCGGCAACCACAACCGTCGTCGGCGCGGGGGTGTAAACAGGCGAGGCAACCGGCTGCGACACGTAGTAAGAGGGGGTTGAGTATCCCAGGCCCCCCGCCGCCGCGCCGGCCAATCCTCCGGCGATTAGATAGGCCGCCAGTTGATCGAACTGATGATCGTTCTGATGGCCTGGATGATGGCCATGGCCCGGATTTCCGCCACCTCCCGATGGAGGATTCGTTCCCGGCATCCCGATGACCTTCCCGGGACGATTCTTGGGGAGTCGGTTCTGGACGAGCCCCGGCTGGCGGTAGCCCCCGCCCTGCGTGAAGCCTGCTCCTTGCTGGACCACGGCGTTGGGCTGCAACACGGCCTGGTTGGGCGTGAAAACCTGATGATTCTGCCTCGATCCCACGAAAGGAAGCTGGTTGGTGACCGTCTGTTGGGGAAGGACGCCATTCTGTCCCGTGAGTGCATTGATCCCCGGGCGGTTCTGTGGCGTCCTGCCGCCGAGGAATCGGTTGCGGGGCAATTGATTGGTTTGAACCTGCTGCGACATCCCGGCTTGCTGCTGATAAACCGGCTGCTGCATCCTCGGCTGCAAGTAGCCCGATTGTTGCTGAAGAAAGCCCGACTGCGGCTGGAACATCTGGGGCCGTTGCGGCTGCATCTGCTGCTGGCGACCGCCGCCGAAACCCCCGCCGATCTGGGGGA
>CALKTZ010000647.1 GCA_937997355.1 uncultured Planctomycetales bacterium
ACCAATCCCATCTATTATCTCGCGGTCCCGCGATTCCTGGCCTGCGTGCTCCTGATCCCGCTCCTCACCTTGATGGCCGACTTCATGGGGGTGATCGGCGGTGCGGTCGTCAGCACCCAGGTTTTGGGGATCGACTCGTTCGCCTACTGGAAGCATTCCCGCGATTTCGTCGGCAGCCTCGACCTCTTCGCCGGGGTCTTCAAGAGCTATTTTTTCGGCTCGGCCATCGCCCTGATCAGTTGCCATCGAGGTTTCAACTCCCGGGCCGGCGCGGAAGGGGTCGGCCAGGCCGCGACCGAGGCGTTCGTGTTCTCGTTCATCGCCATCCTGTTCCTCGACTTCGTGCTCGGGATGGGGTGGAACAGCGTCTACCGAGCGTTCTATCCCCAGGCGGAAGGGATTCTATGAGCGATCCCGCAACCCCCTACGACTCGGTCGCCTCGGTTTCCGCCATCGCCACCCCCGATCGTCAAGCCTCCGACGCCCTGATCGAGCTTCGCGACCTCACGATGAGGTTCCGCCATCAAACAGTTTTGCGAAACATCAACCTGAAAATTCCACGGGGGCAGACCGTATGTATCATCGGCGAAAGCGGTTGCGGCAAGACCGTGATGCTCAAGCTGATCATTGGGTTGCTCCAGCCGAGCCAGGGGAGTGTTTGGTTCGATGGCGATAACCTCGCGAAGATGAGCAGCAAGGAATTGGTCCGGCTTCGCTTGCGGTTCGGCTTCTTGTTCCAGATGGCGGCCCTCTTCGACAGCCTCACCGTGTTCGACAATGTCGCGTTCGGGCCGCGCGAGCATCACCTGATGGGAGAGCCCGAGATCAAGCGGATGGTGCTCGAACGACTCAAGGAGGTAGGGCTGCCGCCCGGCATCGAGCTGAAAAAGCCGGCCGAGCTTTCCGGCGGCCAGCGCAAGCGTGTAGGGCTGGCTCGGGCATTGGCCCTCGATCCCGAGGCGATGCTTTATGACGAGCCGACGACCGGGCTGGACCCGATCATGAGCGACGTCATCAATGAGTTGATTCTCCAGACGCAGCATACCAAGAAGGCGACCGGGGTCGTCGTCACGCACGACATGAAGACCGTGCTCAAGGTCGCCGACCGTGTCATCATGCTGTATCCCCTCTCCCGGCTGCGGCCGAACGAGCCGCAAGTCCTGTTCGATGGATCGCCGGATGATTTGGAGCGATGTCCGGACCCTCGCGTCGGACAATTCGTCCGAGGCGAAGCGGGAGAACGGCTTCGCGAAATGGCCACGGTTCGCAATAATCGGGTGCCCGGAGACGATGGTGCTTCGGCCGATCGCTAGCGACCTGCCGGGAGTTTTCCCGGGTCGCACGTCAAGGAAGGCCGCCGCGGGGATGCGTCGGGACGAAGGTATGGAAAAACGGATCTGGCGAGGTGATCGGCGATGAACGAACGCGTCATGCAATTCCGACTCGGCATGTTCGTCATCGTGGCGGGCCTCGTCCTCACGATGCTCATCATCTGGTTCGGCGAATCTCCGACGATCCTCCGCGATCGAGGATACGTGAAGGTCCGTTATCCGCAGGCGCCCGGGGTCATCGAAGGGGTGCCTGTCCGGAAGAGCGGACTCCGGATCGGCGAGGTCATCGCGATCGCGTTCGACGAGCGCCCCAACCAGGCCGACGGAGTGATCGTGACCCTCGCCCTGGAGGGGCGTTACAAGCTCAGGGTCGGCTCCGCCCCCCGAATCACCCGCTCACTGATCGGGGACGTCGCGATCGAAATGCAGC
>CALKTZ010000648.1 GCA_937997355.1 uncultured Planctomycetales bacterium
CAAGATCCGAGACGAGATGCAGACGACCATGATGGACCACTGCGGCGTCTATCGGACCGCGGAAACCCTCACTCGCGCCCGAGACGACATCGCCGCCCTCAAGGCCCGCTACCGCAAGGTCGGCATCCAGGATCGGGGGACTGTCTTCAACACCAACCTGCTGGAAGTCCTCGAACTGGGCTGCCTCCTCGACCTCGCCGAGGCGACGGTCGCCGCGGCCCTGGCGCGGACCGAGAGCCGGGGCGCTCATTCGCGAGAAGATTTCCCCGACCGCGACGACGAGCGGTTCTTCAAGCACTCCGTCATCTTCTTCAACGGAGATGCCCAGCCCCGCGTCGAATACAAGGACGTCGACGTCCTCTACGTCGAGAAGGACGGCGAGCGTAAGCCCAAATACCCGCTGGAGGTGCGGAAGTATTGAAGTCGGCCGGCCGGCCTCTGATAGAATGGACTGAGAATTTGTGAGATGAAGCGGAACGATACTCATCGTGGGGGAGGTCGGCGTGCCGCAAACAGTCTGTCTCGAACGCGATCCCGATGAGACGGTCGATATCAAAACCCTGGTTACCGAGATCGTATCCGTCCGGAAACCTGGATGGATACGCCTCATGACCTCCTGGGAGGACAAAGGCCCCAGGATCTGATCGGCACGGTCCAGGAAGAGCGAGTCCGTGAGCTTGCCAGGGCCATCAAGATCGGACTGGCGACATGAAATTGAGTGGTTGCAAGTCGCTGATCACACGACCGCTGACAGGAACCTGGTATCGCGCAATCCAACTGAAATTCTGGAGGTCTCTCCTCGCCGCGTCGCATACGATGACGATTCCGGGCCGCTTCAATGCCGGCAATGTGGCCAGGCCTGGTTTCGAGTTCTCTATTTCGGGCAGGATTATCACGTCGCACTTTTCGAGGTGCAGGCGATGCTGGGGTCGCCATATCCCCCGGCGATATCCGTATCGAATCCTCAAGGGAAATGGGCTCTGATCAATGTCCGAGTTCAGCTTTCAAACGTCGCGGATTTGACCAGGCCGTCGCAACGTAAGTTGATCGGGACAAATGTGCAGGAATTGACCGGCGATTGGAGAGGATATTTGCTGCGAGACGCTCAATCCAATCTCAAGGCCGGCGCACCCTTCTTGACCATGGTGCCAACTCAGAGACTCGGTCATGAACTCGAAAGCGTTCCTCGTCTTGAAGGGTTTTTGAGCTATTCCGCCAAGGTGCCCACGAAGAAAAATCTGATCGTTTTTCCCAAGAAACTCCAGGCAAACAGCTTCATCAAGTTTGAAAATCCGATCACGGGGCAAACTCAGAGGATTCCCTGAAATCCCTGACATTTCCGTGCGCAACGAGCGAAGGGTTGGTCTGAACGATGAGCGAGAAAGCGACCCGCCACCTGACGGTCCGGATCAAGCGGTACAATCCCGAGCTGGACGCCGAGCCGCACTGGGAGGAATACAAGATCGACGCCGATCCGATGGACCGGGTCCTCGACGTCCTCCTCTCGATCAAGTGGTATCAGGATGAGACTCTGAACCTGCGGCGGTCGTGCGCGCACGGCGTCTGCGGCTCCGACGCGATGCGGATCAACGGCGTCAACGGCCTCGCCTGCAAGACCCTGGTCCAGTCGCTCAAGAGCGACACGCTGGTGCTCGAACCGATCCTCGGCCTGCCGGTGATCAAGGACCTGATCGTCGACATGAAGCCGTTCTTCGATCACTACAAGTCGGTGATGCCCTACCTGATCAACGACGATCCCCCGCCGACCACGGAGCGGATCCAGTCCCCCGAGCAGCGAGCCCGGTTCGACGACTCGACCAAGTGCATCCTCTGCGCCTGCTGCACGACCGCCTGCCCGCCGTTCTGGGGAGATCAGAAGTATGTCGGGCCGGCCTCGCTCGTGAATGCGCACCGGTTCGTCTTCGACTCCCGAGATCAGGGAGCGGCGGAGCGGCTGGATATCCTGAACGACGTCGAAGGGGTCTGGCGCTGCCGGACCGTGTTCAACTGCACGAGCGCCTGCCCTCGCGAAATCCCCGTCACGCAGACGATCCAGGAATTGAAGCGGGCGATGCTGACCGGCAGCCTTCAGGAAGATGGCGCATGAGCCGACGAGCCTCGGCTTGAAGGAGGAAGGCGTCGCATGATGGCGAGGAATCGGACCCCGGCGCGGCTCTTGTTACTGACCCTTGGCCTGTTTGCCGCGACGGTTCGCTCCTCGCTCGCGGCCGACCCTCCCCCCGCGCCGAAGTCCTCGTCCAATTCCCTGGAACAACGCATTGAGGCCGAGTTGCGAACCCCCGGCTACGAGCGGGGCCATTGGGGCGTGCTGGTCGTCGACGCCAAAACCGGCCGGTCGATTTATGAACGGAACGCCGATGAATTCTTCGCGCCGGCTTCCGTCACCAAGCTCTTCACCGTGGCCTCGGCCCTGGCCGAGCTGGGTCCCAATCACCGGTTTCAGACCCCGGTCGTCCGCCGCGGCGAGATCGATTCCGGAGGAGTGCTGCGAGGCGATCTCATCCTGATCGCGCGAGGAGACCTCTGCCTGGGAGGACGGACCGGCCCCGACGGGACTCTTCTCTTCCACGACGACGACCACACCTACGCCGGCAGCGGCTTCAAGGGGGGAGTCGTTTCCACCGACCCGCTCGCGGGGCTCGACCATCTCGCCCGGGAAATCCAGGCCGTCGGGATCAAGCATGTGACCGGCGATGTCCTGATCGACGATCGCCTGTTCCGCGCGGAGCCGACCACCGGCAGCGGCCCCAGCCGCGTCAGCCCGATCGTGATCAACGACAACTTGATCGATGTCTTCGCGACCCCGGGAGCCCATGCGGGGGAGCCGGGGCAGGTAGAGCTTCGCCCGCCGACCCGTTTCTTCTCAATCGATCCCCAGGTTGAAACCATCGAGGCGGGGGAGACGCCGAGGCTGTCCGTCGAGGAGGTCGGCCTTCGGCGGCTCGTGGTCCGGGGGAAGCTCCCCGTCGGGCATGCGAAGGCTTTGCGATCTCACGAGGTGGAGGAGCCGGCCGCGTTTGCCCGAGCCCTCTTCATCGAATCCCTCCGGAAGCGCGGCGTGGTCGTGGATGCGTCTCCCCTCGGAGTGAACAACTTCGCCGGTTTGCCGCCTTCCGACCAACTGGCAAAGCTCGCCAAGGTGGCCGAGTATACCTCCCCTCCATTTCGGGAATTCGTGAGGGTCATCCTCAAGGTCAGCCACAATCTGCACGCCAGCACGCTCCCGCTCTTGATCGCCGCCAAGTACGGCGAACGCACGCTTGAGGATGGTTTGAGACGTCAGGGGAAACAGCTTCAAGAGTTGGGAGTCGATCCCGGCTCGGTTTCATTCGGAGGCGGTGCGGGGGGCTCGCGGGCCGACTTCGTGACGCCGAGGGCCACGGTATCGCTGCTGCGAACCATGCTCACCCGCCCCGATTTCCCTGCCTTTGATGTGGCTCTGCCGATCCTGGGACGAGACGGAACGCTCGCCAAGGCGGTCGGCCCCGAGAGCCCGGCCAGGGGGCACGCACGGGCGAAGACGGGCACCTACTGGGTCGAGAACGAGTTGACCGGCAAGACGCTTCTCACCAGCAAGGCGCTCGCCGGTTACCTTGACACCGCTTCGGGTCGGTCTTTGGTGTTCGCCTTCTTCGTGAACAACATCCTGCTCGATGCGCCCAGGTCGGGATATTCGACGGCCGATGCCACCGCCGAAGCCGGCCGCTTGATGGGAAGACTCTGCGAAGTCTTCTACGGCAGCGACCCCGACACTTCTGCACCCAGGTCGCCGAAACGCTCCATCGGCGGCGGTGGCCAATAAGCCCTCCGGATTTTGCGGCCGATTGAAATCCCGATCATTTGGCTTGCAGTTTGCAAGCCGATTCGCGTCCATTTGAAAGAGGACGACCCATGCGGGCCCGAACCGATGGACCGTCGTCGCGGCCTGGATTAGTCCCGGTCGCATTCCTGCATTCGGGCTCTTGAATGGCTGCGCACTTCGCTTGAAGAGAGTCATGCCCATTCGCACGTTCTGGAGTTTTCGCAAAGGGCTTCGCCGGGATCGGGTCGACTGGCGCGAGACGGTCCTCGCGGTCTTGACGGATTGGAACCGTTATCAGGTCGCCCGAGTGGTCGGCGCGGTGATGCTGGTCTGGCTGATCGGCACGGCAGGGCTCCACGTCATCGAGGAGCGGGTCAATCCCGACTTCGAGACCTGGGGCAATTCGTTCTGGAGCGTCGGGGTCCTCCTCTTCAGCGGCCTGGATCAGCCGCCGAAGACGGGATTGGGCCGCCTTTTCGCCATGAGCATCATCGTGTTTGGGGTCGGGACGGCCGGGCTCTTCACGGCGAGCGTGGCATCCATCCTGGTCGAACGCTACATGCGGAGGCAACACGTGCCCAACTTGGAGATGGAAGATCACCTGGTGCTGTGCAACTGGTCGCCTCGGGGCCTGGAGTGGATTCGGCAGGTCCATGCCAAGTCCATCCAGAACAAACGGCCGGTCATCATCATCCACGATGAGGTGGGCGAGATCGATCTGCCCGACAAGATGGACGAGCCTACTTTCAACGACGTTTACATCGTCAAGGGAGACCCGACCTCCGAGGTCATCTTACGCCGGGCGAAAGTTCCCACCGCACACTCGGTGGTCATCCTGACCGACGATCGGGAGGGGAGGTACGCCGATGGAAAGAGCGTCCTCACCTGCATCACCATCCGCAACATCTGCCGGGGGGCGAAGCAGCCGAGCATCGCGGCCGAGTGCCGCAATCCCGGAAACCGTCACCATTTGCAGAAAGCGGGAGCCGACGAGATCATCTCTTCGGACGATCTCGGGCTCCGGCTGCTGGCGCGCACGGCCCTCTTCCACGGGATGACCCGCGTCTATCAGGAACTGCTGACGGTCGGGCGAGATGCCAACGAGATTTATCTCTTCCCTGCGCCCGACGCGCTGATCGGCAAGGACTTCATTGAACTGACGGGGATGTTCCTTCGCTATCGAGGCGATCGCCGCGCCTGCACGCTCATCGGCATCCAGCGCGGCGAGGAAATGATGCTCAACCCCATCAACGACGAGGCCGGGCCGCTCCAGCCCGGCGATCAATTGCTCCTGATGAGCCGCGTTTTCCTCGATCCCTCGCAGCCCTTGCCGACCGATCCTCCCATCGCCATGCCGGAACCTCCGGAATGAAGGAGAACCGGGGTCATGATCAATGGAAATAGGTTATATACGTATTCGGGATGCCGATCCCGTTCGTCCCGGTGATCCCCGCGAGCACGGTCAATTCGAACAGGGCCTTGGTCGGCTTCTTCAAGGTAAGCCGGACCGTTCGGCTCGACGGGTCGTAATCGATCGACCGCAACGGAACGATCTTCCGGAAAACGCGCCTGCCCCGCACCTTGGTTGCCAGACGGAGCCAGTAGAACCCACCCTGACGGGCTGAGTCCGGATCGAGCGACCGATCGAACGCGATCGTGATCGACTGAAGTCCCTTCTTCTTGCGGGTTTGGTCGATGATGCCCAGGATATTCGGGGCAGCGGACGCCTGTCCGGATGAGGCGGCCGCGGCCCAATCGACCTGGATATACGCGGTGGCGGTCGATGTGTTCCCGTACAAATCCTGGATGGTGTAGCTAAACGCGTCGAGTCCCGTCATTCCCGAGTAAGGGGTATAAACGAACGAGCCATCCCAGTTGACTGTCAGCGATCCGAATAAGGGCTGGCTGTTCGAAGAGACATAGAAGTAGCCGCCGAAGGGAGAGTCGTCATTGGCGAGCAGGCCGGGGGAGGTGATCGAGAGCGACTGGCCGCTGATCGCATAATAGAAGTCGCTGAAGGCCGTCGGCGCGAGCTCGCCGACTCCACCGCCGCCATTCCCGCCATCGCCATTTCCACCACCCCCCGTAGCCGCGGTGACGGAGAGATAGGCGGTGGCGGTGGAAGTCTGACCGTAGAGGTCCATCACCGAGTACGTGAACGAGTCGATGCCGGTGTACCCGGCGTACGGGGTGTAGGTGAAGGCGCCGTTGGTGTAGACGACGACTGAGCCGTGTGATGGCGAGCCGTAACCCGTCGTCGAGAGATACGTGCCGTAATCGTTGGCGAGCAGGCCGGGCGAGGAGATCTGAAGCGATTGGCCGCTGACGACGGAGTAATAGTCGTTCGCAGCATACGGCGTGGATCCGGTTC
>CALKTZ010000649.1 GCA_937997355.1 uncultured Planctomycetales bacterium
CACGTTGTAGTTCATCGGGTGATTGCGGCGACGAATCGCACGATCGCGGGTACGGCGAACCAGATCAGGATCGATCCGCCGAGGATCTTGAGGAGGGTGGGATCGAGGAGGATTCGAGCGATGAGCGTCACTCGTAGAGGTAGGCCAGGCGGCGGAGTTCGCAGAGCCAGAGGCTGTAGGTGATGGCGAAGTAGATCGCGAACATCGTCGCGGCCAGGATCGCGAGGTCGATCAGGAGGCTTTTGAATTGGGGGCTCAACTCAATTCAAACTCGGCTCAATCTTCCACCGCCGCCCGCCACCCCGATTCCGCAACTCGATCGGATCGTCGAGTTTCGCGGGGCTTAGCGCCGTGACCGTGCAGCAGAGCGCGACGCCGGCCAGGAAGGCGGAGGCGATGAGGAGGAGGGATTTCATGATTCAACCGTGACGAAGTTCACCGGAAGTCAACTGTTCTATGGCACGTAATCGCTGGTGAGCCCACAGGGTGTACCGAGCCATTGCCGCCTGTTGTTCCGGCGTCCAAACCCACTCGTGGGGGCTGGCAGTAACCCAAAGGGCGGCGGCGATAGCGAGTTCTCGTTCGTCGCAAGGCATCTGAATCGATGTCTGCGATTCGGATAGATCGACGATCGACTTTTGGGTCATGGCCTCACCTGCTTCGCCTTCTCGGCCGCCTTCAACGCCCGCGACTCCTTGCGGGTGAGCTTCTTCGGCTTGGGCTTCGGCTCGGGCTTGGGGTCAGTGCGGGGGTCGCGTCGGAGCGAGGCGTGATTTTCCTTGCCGAACTTGTGGCAGCAGGCACCCATGATGCTGGAGCCGTCATCCGGGTTGATCGGGCCGCGAGGATGAATGTGCTCGCACTTGTCGGTGTTCGCGCCGTAGGGCTGGCAGCCGAAGAACAGGACGGCCCTGGGGCCTTTGGGCGACGGCGGCACGTAGTCGGCCCAGATGTCACGCATAACGCGCGAGAGCCTCCGCAGGAACCCTCCGGACTCGCTTGATCACGGCGACGTGAGACAGGCCGAAGAACTTGCCGATCTGCCGGTATGTCCTGCCTTGCCGCTTCATCCGGGCCATCGAGATCGACTTAGCCTGATCGTCTCCCGCAGGGTCCGCTGCAACCCTCGATCCCCTCGGAACGACCGCCGCGCCATTGCGACTGAATGCCATGGAGTCACTCCAATGTGTCGTCGTCATCCGGTTCGTAGCGGTCAAAGCCTTCGCCGTTCAATCGACGATCGGGAACGAAGCACCTCGGGCCGATCTTATGGTCGCATCGCCGGCAGACCGTCGCATGACATCGGCTCCCACAGGAGGCACATCGGCCGAGTTCATCGACGAGCACTTTGTCCCACTCTTTGGGGTCATCTCGGCAAGCCTTCGGCGGCTTTCGGGGTCGCTTGGCCTTCGGTGATTCTACAGCATTAGTATTTTTGGTAACCATTACTTGCTTAAATCCTTACGGGTTCACGACATAATTACCAATTTCCTGGTAACAATGCGATCCCTTTCCCGTCGGCTTTGGCATCAAACCTGCAAATCCTCTCCCCAATTATACGCACAAACCCCCGTTTCCGTGGGGGATTGGGGGAATTGTGCAATCGGATTCCCGGATCTGGGAGGCGGGGCGCAAAAGAAAACCCCGCCCTGAAGCGGGGTAAAGGGGTCAACTCTTTCGTGGTTTAGCCTGCGTCTCATCCCATCGCCGCAAAAAGATCCGCAGGGCCTGGCTCCGGTTGCCCTCGGCCTCGGGGATCGTTTTAACCCACCGCTCGAATCGCTCCTCATCCTCGGGGCCGAGCCACAGCCCGACAGCTTTGCTGGTGCGATTCGGCTTCGCTCTCGGTTTCTCGGGCATTGTTTCCTCTCGTTCGAATCCACGCCCCCTGGATTGCGAGGGCGACTCAGCGAATCAAACCTGGGCCTTCCATGTCTCCGCATCGGCGGTCGACTCGAAGCACCAGAATCCTCCCTCGGCCTCGATGATCTCGGCGGCCCAGGGGCACATCTCTTCGGCCTCTTCGCGGGTCTCGACTTCGGCGAATTCTTTACGCATGGCTGGCTCCTTATGATCCGAGTAGATCCCGAAACGTGACAGTGCGACCCTGGCAGTATTGCGTCTGACTCCGTCGCAGTAGGTCCTCAAGGGTCTCATCGGCAGCTCGGTCGCCGTCCAACCCCAGGTCGTCAGTGAGCGTGTCTAACGGGCAATCGATCTCCTCGATGGTCGGCTCAAAACCCAGTTCCACGCAGGCCCGCAGTCGATGACAACCCTCCACCGCGAACCACACGCCGTAGACTTCGACCCAGATTGCTCGGATCGCGGGCGGCCCCATCTCTCGCATCTGGGTTTTCACCGCCTCAAGGTGGTCGGAGTCGAAATGCCGATGAAGCAGTACGATGTCGTGATCCATTGCGTGGTCCTCGGCTTGGTTTCCGCCTCACTCACACCTCACTCTTACAAGATAGCCAGTGATCGATCACAAGTCAATCACTGGCTATAGATTTTTCCAGCGTTGCTTTTCCGCAACATCCATCAGCCGTCGTCCGCGCAACAAAA
>CALKTZ010000650.1 GCA_937997355.1 uncultured Planctomycetales bacterium
ACGACGGTTATCTCGCGGGGGTCTGCAACTATGCCGATCCTGCAAATGACCATGGCATCTACGCCGCCCCGACATCGATCCATCGCTTCCTCGATCGCTTTCTCGACCCTCAGGCGCTGAAACGGGTTGATGAACCGAACGTGATCGATCAGAAGGGTAACTCGCCGAAACCTCCGGCTCAGCCCGAGGCAACCGAGCAGGCAGTCAAGACACCCGTTGAGCCTTCAAGACCGCCCCAACCTTCGATCGCGGCTGCTTCCAATCGGCCCCTGCAATCGACGGTCCGGGTGACCAATACCGCCAATAGAAAGGATGTTGTTGGTGCCGGAACGGTAATCGCCAGTGACGCGGATTCGTCGGTCGTTTTGACGAATTTACGTCTCGTACGCGGATCGAAAGAACTCCCGAAAGTCGACACTCAGGCTCAGCAGAAAATTCGCGTCGACTTTTTCTCCTGGGAAAGCCACGAGCAAATCCTCCCCCTGGAACAATCTTCTGTCGAAGGGACCGTGATCGACTACGACGAGGAAGCTCAACTTGGTTTGATCCGGATCAAGCCCGGTCGTATCCTCCCCGTTTCGTTATTTGCACCGGCGATCTGGTGGGGGAAGAAGATGTCTTTGTTGGCGGTCAATTGTGTTCCGGGTGAATCACCCTCGACCTGGACCATGATGAGAAGTGAGACAAGCGGAACCTCGACGACCGATTCACGATCTGAAATTAGGTGTCAGGGCGAAGTCCGACAGGGCCAGATTGGAGGCGGGCTGTTCACCCCGGACGGTTTTCTTGTGGGGGTTTGCAGGCAATCAAATCCGGAAACGAAATCGGCCGTCTATGTGTCAACGACGCCAATCTTTCGACTACTCTTTCGCAATAAGCTGAGTCATCTATATTCGCTTCATTCGATTGACGAATCGGATTTGATGGGCCGCATCATGCAGGCCGAACGGGATCTGAGTAAACCCGACTCGATCAGAGAGTTGGAAGAGGTTGTTAGCCATCTCAATCGTCGAAAGCGAGTGATCGATGCCGAGGCGCAACGCACGCGGCAAATTGAGGATCGCGTCACGAAGCTCTTGACGGAAGTGAAGAAGCGGCAGGATTCCGGTCCGAAGAAACCTCCCGAGCCCGAGCGTCCAAATCCGCTATCGCCAAGGAACTCGGAGCCGGCGGGAGTCGGTCCGTCGAACCCTGATGATCTTGAGCGTCGGATGAAGGAGCTTGAACAGAAGCTCGATCGGGTGTTGAAGAAGCTGGAACAACCCGTAACTCCTCCGATTGAGACCCGCTTGCCTCGCCCGAATCAAGAGCCCCAACGCGTGTTCTCCTCATAGGTCATCTGGGTCGCTCGATCCGGCCCTCCGGGCTGGGCAATTTCCGGTCACGCGCGGTATCCTTGTCGAACGATTTGGACACTGGGATTCGTGACAAGGGAGGCCCGCGTGAGCGACAACGGCGATCGTCAGGCATGTGAGGGATCGAACTGCGGCTGCGGGCCAACCTCGG
>CALKTZ010000651.1 GCA_937997355.1 uncultured Planctomycetales bacterium
GTTGCCGGCCGTCGCGCCGTAGATCTTGTGGTCGAGCCCCCAGACCAGGTTATTCAGCATCGCCTGCTGATTCTGGGTGCCGAATCCGGTGAATACCTTGGTGCGCACGTCGGCCTTGCCGTCGCCGTCGTTGTCCTTGAGGTACCAGATGTCGGGCGCGGCGGCGACGAAGATCCCCCCCTTCCAGCAGGCGATGCCGGTCGGCCAGAGGAGCTCCTCGGCGAAGATGGTCGCGTCGTCGTAGCGGCCATCATGGTCCTTGTCGCGGAGGAAGCGGATCGAACCGAGGGGCCGTCCGCCGGGCTTCGGCTTGTAGGGATAGTCGCGCAGCTCGGCGACGTACAGGTTCCCCTCGGCGTCATAGGCGGCGGCGGCCGGGCCGGCGATGAGCGGCTCGGCGGCCACCGGCTCCAGGCGGAAGCCGTCGACCGTCTCGAAGGTCTTCAGCGCCTCCGCAACGGTCAGCGAGGGAGTGGGCTTGAGGAACGCCTTCAGCTCTTCCTCGGAGTGGGCTCGGCGGGTGGCGTCGAAGGCGTCGGCCGTCGCGTCGCGGAGCCAGGAGTCGGGGACGCCCGACGCCGGCAGTCCATCCTGCTGGCGGATCTTCAACAGGATGTCGCGCGACTTCTGGAAGACGTCGAGCACCTGGGCCTTCTCGGCGAACTCGCGCTTGCGGTGGATGGCCATCTGGCGATCGAGCCCCGCCACCAGTCGATCGAGCGAGGCGCGGTCGTAGGGGGCCTTGCCGTCGACGCTCACGTAGACCGGGTTCGTGTGGGCCTCGGCGTCGGGGGTTCCGGACGGGGAAACCGAGAAGGCACGAGCCGCCACCCACGACGGCCCCGAGAGGTTCAGTTCCCCTTCCAGCAGGATTTCGCCACCCTTCACGCCAGGCTGGACGACCCGTTCGAGGGCCATGGCTCCGTTGACGATCAATTGCAGATGCGTCACCGGCGCGACCTCGCACGTCACTCGCGCCCGGGCCTTCACCCGGTGCGGCCCGGTCCCCGTCCTGGCGATCGAGCCGCCGGGGGTTTCGCCCTCCACCTCCAGCAGGAGCAAGGGCCCCGTGGTGACGAAGCTCCGTCCCTCGGTCGCCCCCTTGAGCCAGCCGTCGAAGCCGGGCTTCTCCTTCGAGTAGACGTAGGTGATGCAGTCGCTCAGCTTGCGGCAGGCCGGGTAGTCGCTGGCGCCGACGCACGGGAACCGATAGCCGATGTTGAGGAACGCATACCAGTCGGCCAGCTCGATCCCGCGATAGACCCCGAATTGCAACAGCTCGACCGCCTGGACGTTCTTCTGGATCGCGTCGGCGTAGATCGATTGCGCGTAGCCGCCGTGGGCGTAGATCGCGAAGCCCCCCCGGTCGATCGTCTCTCGGCCGATCCGGCCATACGGCGGGCCGTTGTCGGCGTTGACCTTCCGGCCGGCGAGGACCAGGTCGTCGCGCCAGAAGAGGTTGAGATGCCCATAGGTGCTGCTCCGATACTCCTGGCCCGAGGCGATCACGATTTCGCCCCGGGTTCGCACCGAGGCTTTGCCCAGGCTGCGCTGGGGGAAGTCGAGCGTCTTCATGTCGCCGGTATAGGGACCGGCCGGCTCGTTGTAGGCCAGGATCGAGCCGTAATGAAGGTCCTCGGCTTCCAGCAGGTCGAGGTCGATCTCCTCGTCGGCGTCGGTCTGTCGATTCAGGTGGAGGTGGGGATCGCCCGAATGATAGCCGAGCGACGCCAACTCGACCGGCCGCTCCAGCGCGATGCTCACCTTGCCGGTCGAACCGGCCTGGAGGTCGACCGTTTGCGCGACCGGGCGATATTCCAGCCCCTTCCAGACCTCGACGCGCACCGAGCCCGCCGGGACGTTTACGTCCGCCTCGCCGGTCGTGTAGAAGAACCGTCCGAAATAGCGAATCGGGGCCTTCCCCCGGCGGTTCCCCTTGCCGGATTTGGGCCATTCGCCGGTGAGGCTGAACGGGGTGAGCCGGTTGACGGCGGGCTGATAGAAGTTGCCGTCCGGCCCCACCACGTTGATCCGGCAGGGGGTCGGCTTGCCGGTCTTCTTGTCAACGACCGTGATCCTCAAGGTGCCG
>CALKTZ010000652.1 GCA_937997355.1 uncultured Planctomycetales bacterium
TGGCATCCGTTTTCGCACGAGTCAAACCGGGTTGCGTGCTCCGACGGGACGGGAGTGCGGGATTTCTAGAAAGTCACGAATCGCGGGGTTATACTGGGTGGAGAATTTCGGGAAATTTGGGAAATGCCCTGCATCGTACCTTCCCCGTCACGGCGGTATCATTCCAGTCACGAGCCCGAGGGGTCTTCGATGTCGTTCCCATTCGATTTGCTCGGCTCGCTGGGCGTGGCCAGGCCGGATAGCCGCTGGCTCGCCTATACCGTCGTCGAGCCTCAAGGGACGATGGCCCCCCCTTCGGACTGGCTCTTCCAACCAGCCAGGCCTAAGGCCCAAACCGAGCATGATTCGGATTTCCCAGTTCTGCCTCCTACCCAACAAGCCCCCGTCGTGTACAGAGTTTGGGCAACCCAGGCCGGTTCATCAAACCAATCGGCACTTCTGGAAGAGTCGGATGGACCGCTCGGTTCACCATCCTGGCGTCCCGATGGGCATGCGCTCGCGTTCGCGAAATTCACCCCAACCTCTTCCGCGGGGAATCTTGTCCGAGGACGATTCGAGATCATCCTGAAGGAAGGGCTCTCGCGACGTAAGGTGCTCTACGCCGAGGACAACCTCGAACTGGACGAAGCGAGCATCCGCGAGTTCGCGGCGTTTACTCCTGCCTGGAAGCAGGATGGCTCCTGCATTGCCATCACCCGGACTGCTGGAACCCCTTCCGTCCTGATCGTTGAAGTTGCGAGCGGGAAGTTGATCCGAACGATCGAGAACGCGTGCTGGCCCGTCTGGTCTCCGAGTGGCTCGCGTCTCGCCATGGTCCGAATCAGCTCCGGAGAATCCGCTCCATCGGTACGCGATTCCTTATTGCTCCTGGATCAAGCAACCGTCTCGGCAAGCTCTCAGCCCAGAAGCCTACTTGACAATGCGACAATCCTCCAGACGCCTCGCTGGTCGGTGGATGGTCATTCCATCCTCGTGGTCTACGGCAGAGCGCGCCCTTCCCCTTCCGCCGGTACTCGCCCGGTCCCTCGCGAACTTGTGCTCGGAAGAGTCTCGGCAACTTCGGGTGCGAAAATGCGGGAATGGCGGCTCGGCAGCGAGTCGCCAGCCAGCCGCGCCATCAATCGGATGAGTCCGCAACCGCCGATCGATCGCTTGCCGGCCCCCAATTCCCCGGAAGCGGGAGGTCAGCAAAAGCCCCCACCCTCTCGACTTGGGACCCGTCTCGACTTCGACCCGGAAACCGAGGAATGTTTCTACGCGGTTGAGCACGAAGGGAAGGCGACGACCGTCGTCTGCATGAACCTCCAAACAGACGTCACCCACAAGCGATTTCCGCCGCTCGACGTGGCTTTTGGAATCGGTTCCCTGGCCCTCTCGCCCGACGGCCGGACGCTGGCGATTCGATTTCAGTCGGACGTCGATCCTCGACGGTTCACTGCGCCGGCTTTCTGCGACATCGCGACGCAAAACTTGACAATCCCCTTTGCGAACGAATCCATCCGGGTCGAGTGGCTCTCTCGTTTTCTTCAAACAACCCAATCGCTCCTCAATTTCGTGATCCCGGCTCCGGCGATCCCGGGAGTCGGGATCGGCCAGCGGCCCATCCAGCTTCCGGCCCCCGGCGAATTCACTTCGGGGCATCAGCTCGCGGCCCGAATTATGCGGCTCGCCCGAATTGGCCGCAGCCTGTGCGACCCATCGCCCAACTCCGCGCCTGACGCAGACTCCGCCGACAATCGAGCCTTTTTAACCCAGGCCGCACTCTATTTCGATTACCTCACCGGGAACGTCAAAGCTGCCGAATCCTCGCTCGATGAACTGGAAGGTTTGGCCCAAAGCCCCGCTCAAATCGATGCTCTCCTGGGACTTCGGGCCCAACTCCTGATGTTCGAAGGGAACATCCCCGCCGCCCGCGCGTTGACCAATTTCCTCATCGATCAGGAGCCGGACCAGATCCGCACGGTCGAGGAGACCCCGCTGGGATTCCAGATTCATCACTCTTCGAATCCGCAACAGCTCTGGGGCAAATACCTCTCGATTCGTCACGAGGAGTTGATCAAAACGAACTCCCAGCAGAAGCGGATCTCCAACCTGGAGGAGACGGCGACACCGGCGCTCCGGCCGACCGAACTCCTGGAGGAGCTCAATCGAGAGAATCCCCCTCGAATGCCATTCGTCCCCTTCGATCCCGCCGCCCGGCTGTTCGTGGAGCCCCCTCAGCCCGGTCAACCTTGATCCAATCGACCCCAGTTGCTCGTGAATTCCTCAGATGACGGTAAACAGGATGATCCGAGCAGCCTGAATGATGCGGGCTCGTTCCGCGGGAGTGATTGTGTCCCGCGCGATGATCTCATCGAGCGAACGAACAGTGTTCTTCATCAGGAAAAGCTGAGTGGTGCCGATTTTCAGCCTTTCCTGATTCTCCAACAATTGGCGAAGAACCTTGCGGATCGCGACCGCTTCTTGGAGCGGATTGTCCGGCGTGGAGATCCATTTCGGGGATTCCGGGGCCGAGGCCGCGCGCCGGACCACCTGATCGATCAACCTGCTGATCGCGGTGAGCTTGGGGTAGTTGAGGGATGCGGCATCGTCTCTCGGGGAATGGTATCGCGGATTCTCCCCGGTCGTGAAGAACAGGAACGGCACATTCCTGCTTCGGAATGGGCCGTAGTCGCTTCGATTCAACACCAGCAAATCCGCACCCAGGAGTCCCACGCTCAGAGGTTTACCCGCGGCCGCCTCGAGGATCCAGGGACGCACGGCGGGAGAATGCTCCGTCCCGAAGACAAAGACATCCTCCTCGCAAACCCCCGCGAGAGAGCGGCCGATCATATCGGCCGTCAGGAAGAGTGAGATCCGGTCGAGCGGGATCGTTGGATGAGCAACAAAGTAACGCGATCCGAACAGGCCGATTTCTTCCAGGTCAAACCCAAGGAATAACACGCTACGGAGGGGCTTCGACTTGTGAGATGTGAGGGACCGGGCGACTTCGAGCATCATGGCAACGCCCGAAGCATTATCGTCGGCCCCGGGATAGAGTACGCCGTCGCGAACGCCCAGATGATCGAAGTGAGTCCCGAGGACGATCCATTCGTCTTTCAGCTTGGGATCCAACCCGCGAAGGATACCGCCAACGTTTCTTCCCTGGAGCGCGTCCCCGGGCTCTTTCGGGGGAATCTGCTGGATGTATCCTCCGGGAGTCATCGGTTCGAGGCGCAGGCGGCGAAATTCTTCGACGAGGAAATCGGCCGCCTTCCTCCCCCCCGCCCCGCTTCGCCCTTGAAATTCCGGTGAAGCCAGGCGTCCAACAACTTCACGCAGCCTTGCCTCGTCCGGGCCTGCGAGATCGACGGTGGGGGGTTCCGCATGGCCGATCCGCGAGGCCGGAGCGATCGCGAAAATCAGCAGCAATACGGTTGGAATCGATGAGAATGCCGGTCGTCTTCCCCCTCCAACGGGAATGAGCCGAGCGTCCCTCGTATCCGTCGTCGAGGAGGCAATCCCGCGAATCCGTGCGACCGTCATATTGCGTCTCGCTGCGTCAGAATCTTGAAGGAAATTTCCGCCCGGGTTCCGATCGTGTGTCATGTTAGTTGAGGTTCGGGATCCAGTTCTCGCATGGAGGTGGAACGTGTCGTATCCCTCAAGGATCAAATCGTTGGTTTTGGCCGTGGCCGTGCTCGGCCTGAGTGGGCTCAATTCTGCCAGGGCGCAGGATTGGACCGATTACCTACACTGGCCGTATACCCCGCCGCAAGTCCCCGGCAATGGTTTCGAATACCAGGGCTTGTACGACGGCTTTTACCGCTATCCCCGTGAGCAGCGGATTGTGCCCCAGATTCAGGGCCCGTACTACCGCAATTATTACGGCGGGAAGCGGCATCTTGGATTTCGTCATCCGGACGGGTGGCACGACTGGCAGAAGAAGAAGTTCTACCAGGGCTATCACTTCACGCTCGATGTCTTCTGATACAAGCTTGAATTGATCCGCCAATCCATTC
>CALKTZ010000653.1 GCA_937997355.1 uncultured Planctomycetales bacterium
AGGCCTCTACGAGCAGTTTCAGCAGACACCGAAGGCGGTGGCGGCGCTGAAGTCTTGCCCGGTGAGCAAGGAAGACCTCGATTCGATGGGCGGCCCACTCAAGGTCTCCCGCGGCGACAAGTCCACGTTCATCTGCTGCAAGGGTTGCCTCAAGGCAGTCCAGGCCGACCCGGACAAATTCCTCGGCACCGTGGCGAAGGCTCCGGCGGCGAAGGGCGAGCACGACGCGCACGATCACCAGCATTGAGCCGTCCCGCGAACTTCATCCTTCGCTGCCGCTCTCAACCACTCGAGGAGTCGCACGTCATGCAGAAAAGAAAGGCATTCCGGCCCGAAGCTCTGGGGCCGCTTGAAGACCGCCTCGTGCTCAGCCGAATGGCTATGAGCCCTGCCGAAGTCGCCGGTCCCTCTGCGGTCCGAGCGAGCCGTGCTTCCGCCGACCGGATGACGACCCAGTTTGAGATCAACTTCCTCACGGGGATGATCCCGCACCATCAAATGGCGGTCCGCATGTCGCAAGTCGCGCTCAGGAACTCGGAAAACCCCGAGGTCCGGGACCTCGCGCGGAGAATCATGTCCGAGCAGAAGCCGGAAATCCAGCGGATGCAGCGACTCCTCGCCCACAACGGCGTGGGAAACTACCGGCCGACAACCACCCCGGACGAGCAGGCGGTGTTGAGCGAACTCCGGTCCGTCCGCGGCGCGGAGTTCGACCGGGCTTTCCTCTCCGAGATGACCGGTCACCACACCATGGCCATCACCGGCGACGACACGATGAAAGGTGCGGCGGAATGCACCGTTCGGGCGGCGCAACCCGGTTTGAAACGGCTCTGTTCGGGCATCGTCGCGACTCAGACCCGGGAAATCCAGCAGATGCAGATGCTCCTCGCCCAGGCGGGTGGTGCGTCCGTCCCCCATGACGGCATGGGGCACGCGATGTAGCGAACGGCGGGCCGACTCCGCCGCGGCCCGCCGCCCGTCCCCTGGCCAAACTTCGGTCGAGACCTCTGTTGTGTGAATGAGCCCCGCAACGAGGGGAATCGATCGCAGCCAAGTCAGGCAAGGCGGGCGGCGGACCGCGGCGGAGTCGAATTCAAACGCTCGGCAAGCTCATTGTAGGCGATGGGTGGACGTTACGTCCGAACGTCCGATGACCCCGGCGAAAGGGACTAGGCCGACTCCAAATGCAACCCCCCGACCTCCTACAAGGCCGCGGGGGGTTTTCATGCGCCTAGAATCCCGGCCTCGGCACTTGACTGGATACCCCCAGGGGGTATAGTTTAGGGGGAAGGAGAATACCCCTGGGGGGTATGTTTGGAGCGACACATGGAAAGCGAAAAAAGGCGGAAGATCAAGGCGAGGGCCAGCCGCATTGCCGGGCAGGTGGCGGGCATCCAGCGGATGCTTGAGGAGGATCGTTATTGCGTTGACGTGTTGAACCAAATTGCCGCGGTCCGCTCGGCGCTCGACGCACTTGGTATCGAGCTCCTCTCGAAGCACTTGGAGTCGTGCGTGCTCGGCCACGGCTCGGAGGGCGAACATCCGCAGGCGAGGCCGATGTCGAAGGATCAGCTTGTGGCCGAGCTCCAGACCGTGCTCGCTCGCTTCTTGAAATAACGGATATCTCGAACGATGAACTCGAGGAGATCATGGACACCAACACTTCAACCAAGAACCGCATCGTGACCGATCCCGTGTGCGGCATGGAAGTCGACGCTGGCTCGGCGGCCGGGGAGAGCGAGCACGCGGGAGAGAGAGTTTTCTTCTGCTCTTCCTCGTGCAAGCAGAAGTTCGACCGGGAACCCGCCAAATACGCGACTCCCGCCCGCCCTCGCGTCGTCTTGCCAATGGCGCAGGGCCACTCCTGCTGCTCGCACGGGGCGAAGGGCGAGACCACGGTCCAAGATCCGGTCTGCGGCATGAACGTCGACCCGAGCAAGGCGGCCGGGTCCTTCGAGTTCCAAGGTGAGTCCTACTCGTTTTGCAGCAAGGGCTGTCTGGAGAAGTTCCGCGCCGATCCCACACGCTACCTGAGCCATAGCCCTGCGGGCATGGGTCACGTGCACGACTCCGAACCGCTCCCGAGCGGGACGCTCTACACCTGCCCGATGCATCCGGAGATCGTCCAGGAAGGCCCCGGGAGTTGCCCGAAGTGCGGGATGGCGCTCGAGCCGCTCGTCCCCACGGAAGACGACGGCCCGAACCACGAATTGATCGACATGACTCGTCGATTCTGGGTCTCCGTAATCCTGACCCTCCCGCTCCTCGTCCTCGCGATGGGCGAGATGGTGCTAGGTCGGCCGCTCATCTCGGGCCAGGCTTCGCTCTGGGTGCAACTTGCACTCGCGACCCCGGTCGTGCTCTGGGGAGGGCGACCATTCTTCGAGCGCGGTTGGGCCTCGCTCGTCTCTCGCCATCTCAACATGTTTACCCTGATCGCGATCGGTACAGGGACGTCCTACGCCTACAGCGTCGTCGCGACGCTCTTCCCAAACCTCATCCCGCATTCCTTCCGCGGCCACGGCGGGACGGTGCCCGTGTACTTCGAGGCGGCCGCGGTGATCACCGCCCTCGTCCTCCTCGGCCAGGTGCTCGAACTCCGCGCCCGGAGCCAGACCGGTAGTGCCATCAAGGCACTGCTCGGCCTCGCCCCAAAGACGGCCCGTCGAGTCTCCGAGGATGGACATGAAGAGGACGTGCCCATCGAGCACGTGCATGTGGGCGATCGCCTCCGCATCCGCCCCGGCGAGAAAGTCCCAGTCGACGGCTCCGTTCTCGAAGGCAGGACCTCTGTCGACGAGTCGATGGTCACCGGCGAGCCCATGCCCGTCGAGAAAGGGCCGGAGGGCAAACTCATCGGCGGCACAGTGAACGGCACGGGCTCTGTCATCATGAAGGCCGAACGGGTCGGCTCGGACACGATGCTCGCCCAGATCGTCCGCATGGTCGCCGAGGCTCAGCGGAGCCGCGCCCCCATCCAGCGGCTCGCCGACGTTGTCTCCTCCTATTTCGTGCCGCTCGTGCTCTTCATCGCCGTCCTGACGTTTGCGGCCTGGTCCGTCTTCGGTCCCGAGCCGAGGCTCGCCTACGCCCTCGTTAACGCCGTCGCGGTGCTGATCATCGCCTGCCCGTGTGCCCTCGGGCTCGCGACGCCGATGTCAATAATGGTCGGCACGGGACGCGGGGCTACGGCCGGTGTGCTCATCAAGAACGCAGAGGCGCTCGAGGCGATGGAGAAGGTCGACACCTTGGTGGTCGACAAGACGGGAACACTCACCGAAGGAAAGCCTCGCGTCGTCTCCGTCGTCGCAAAGGAGGGCGGCGATGAGTCCGAAGTCCTCCGCCTGGCCGCGAGCCTGGAGAGGGGGAGCGAGCACCCGCTCGCGGCGGCCATCGTCGCCGCGGCCAAGGAGCGAGGGCTCACCCTTTCCGAAGCGAGTCATTTCCAATCTCTCACCGGCCACGGCGTTACCGGATCCATTGACGGGCATACGGTCGCTATCGGCAATCTGAAGCTTCTTATCGACTTGGGAATTGATCCCGGGAAGTTGAAGGATCAGTCCGACGTGTTCGTAGCCATTGATAACGAAGCGGCTGGTTTCCTCGGCCTGGCCGATCCGATCAAGGAATCGGCCGCGGATGCCGTGAAGGCGCTTCAGAAGGAAGGCCTGCGAGTGATCATGCTGACAGGAGACAGCCGGACGACCGCCCAGTCGGTTGCGAAGAAGCTCGGGCTCGACGACATCGAAGCCGAGGTGCTCCCCGAGCAGAAGGCGGAAGCAATCAAGCGGCTCCAGGCCGAGGGCCGAGTGGTCGCGATGGCCGGGGACGGCATCAACGACGCACCCGCTCTCGCACAAGCTCAAGTCGGGATCGCCATGGGTACCGGCACGGATGTCGCCATGGAGAGCGCGGCGGTGACGCTCATCAGGGGAGACTTGCGGGGAATCGAGCGGGCGACGAAACTGAGCCGGGCGACGATGCGGAACATCCGCCAGAACCTCGTCTTCGCGTTCCTCTACAACGTACTCGGCGTGCCGGTAGCCGCGGGCGTGCTCTACCCTTTTTTCGGCCTGCTCCTGAGCCCGATGATCGCGAGCGCCGCGATGACCCTCAGCTCCGTCTCGGTCATCCTCAACTCGCTTCGCCTCAGGAAGGTCGAACTCTAACCATCGCTGGGTCGAGCGGCGCTCGCACCCTTGTCGCCCCTCTATGAGGAACATGTCCATGCAAGACCCAGCGTGCCGATGGCGTTGGGCCGTGCAACCCTTGGTCGCCATCGTCGCGGCGGCCATCCTCGCGCTAGGCTTGTCAGGTTCTCGGTTCTTCGACAGGCCCGAGCGGGACGCCATACAGCAGGCCGTCATCGACCACTTCGAGCGAGCGTCGTTGCCACCCTCGGGTCTGCGGGAGCAAATGCTTTGACTTCCTTCGCTGCGATTCGGAGCTGCTTCTCGGCCTCCTCGATTCTTCCGTCTTGGTAGGCTTTCCATCCGGTATCGTGGGACTTTTGCCAGGCCGCTTCATCGGCGGACGCGGAGGATGTGATGAGGGAAAGGGCTACTGCCAGCGGCCAACCGGGTTGGGTGAAGTTCATGCTGGGGGAAACCTCAAACGTGCGGGAGAAATCTACTCGGAAGTCGAAAACTTGTTCTGACTCCGATTCTACGCACCGAAGGAGGGCAAGTTTCAAACTCAACGAGCGTAATCCTACGAGGATGTTGCCCGCTAGCCACGACTCGGAAACGTAAAAGCCATCAGGGCGTTCGAGTTACCTTCGACGACGAGAGAGGCACGGGGATCAAGACTTCATCGCTCTGAGTCCGTTTGCGATTACCGCGAGCGAGGCACCCATGTCCGCGGCGACGGCCATCCAGAGCGTTGCCCATCCCCCGACGGCGAGCACGAGGAAGATGAGCTTCACCGCAATCGAGAAGTAAATATTCTGACGGATGATGCCGCGAGTCTTCCGGCTGAGACTGAGTGCTTGCGGAAGCTTCCGGAGGTCATCGGCCATGAGGGCAATGTCGGCGGTCTCGAGTGCAACATCCGTCCCTGCGGCGCCCATGGCGATGCCCACAGTTGCGGTTGCGAGCGCCGGAGCGTCGTTCACCCCATCGCCGACGAAGGCGACCCGCGTACCGCTTTCTTCAAGCTCACGCACCGCGTGCACCTTGTCGTCTGGTAGGAGTTCTGCCCGGACCTCATCGATGCCGAGTGTCTGAGCTACCGCACGTGCGGTCCCTGCGTTATCGCCGGTGAGCATGATAATGTGCCGGATTCCTGCCGAGCGAAGCGCGGCGATGCTTTCTCTTGCCTCCGGACGAACTTGGTCGGCGATGGCGATGATGCCGAGTGGCTCGGCTTCGTTCGCGAGCAGGACGGCGGTCTTCCCTTCCTTCGCGAAACGCTCAAGTGTTTCTTCGCTCCGCGGCGTGCAGATGCCTCGCTCGTGACAGAGCCGCTCATTCCCCAGGTAGTAGACCGTACCGTCGACGATGGCACGAATACCGCGGCCGACGAGCGCCTCGAAATCGGTGGAGGGGCCTGGGGCAATTCCTTCGGCCTGGGCTCGTTCCAGGATGGCGCGAGCGAGCGGATGCTCCGAGCCTTGTTCGATAGCAGCGGCAACCCGGAGAACCTCCGCTTCGCTCAACTCCGAGATCGAGAGCACGTCGGTTACCGCGGGCCGACCGAGGGTCAGCGTGCCGGTCTTGTCGAAGGCCACGGCGCTTACTGTGGCTGCGTTCTCCAGGTGAAGCCCACCTTTGATGAGAATGCCCGCGCGGGCGGCCCCGGCAAGGCCGCTCACGACTGAAACCGGAGTGGAAATCACGAGGGCACACGGGCAGGCGATGACGAGCATCGCAAGCGCCCGGTAGAACCAAACGCCCCACGTGCCGATGCCGATCAGCGGCGGGATAAGGAAGATGAGGACGGCTAAAACGACGACGGCCGGGGTGTAGATGCGAGCAAAGCGATCGACGAAAGATTGCGAGGGGGCTCGACTGGCTTGTGCCTCTTCGACGGCGTGGATGATGCGGGCGAGGGTCGTGTCCGCGACGAGCTTCGTCACGCGAACTTCGAGCACTCCTTGCTCGTTGATCGAACCCGCGAAGACTTCTGAGCCGGGTTCCTTGTCGACGGGGATCGATTCGCCTGTGATCGGGGCCTGGTTCACTGCGGAACGGCCGGAGAGCACTTCGCCGTCGAGCGGCACCTTCTGCCCGGGGCGGATGACGATAACTTCGCCGACTCGGACTTCGACCGCAGGCACGGTCACCTCTCGTGCGTCGCGTTTGACGGTCGCCTCAGTCGGCGAGAGGTCCATCAAAGCCTTAATCGCATTTCGGGCACGGTCCATCGAGTAGGTTTCGAGCACCTGGGCAAGAGAGAAGAGGAAGAGCACCGAGGCACCTTCGGCCCATTCGCCGATGGCCGCAGCCCCGGCGGCGGCGATGAGCATCAGGAAGTTCATGTCGAGGGCGAGGTTTCTTGCTGCCCGGAATGCCCGCGGGGCGACGAACCACGCCCCGGCGATCGTCGAGAGGGCGAAAGAGGCGATGGCGATAGGCTCGGCCAACCCGAGCCAATCGAGGATGAGACCTACCCCGAGGAACAGTCCGGAGATGGCCATGGTGACGAGTCGGCCGCGGCGTTCCCAGAACGAGAGCGGCCGGGCCTCTTGCCCCTCGGGCCGGGCCTCCATGCCGATGTCCTTGAGCGCACGTTCCACTTCACCCAGGGCGATGCTTCCTTCGACGACAAGTCGCCTACTCATCAGGTCGAAATTGAGGTTTGTCACTCCTGGGAGCTTCCCGAGTTTATCTTCGATCTGCCGAACTTCCTCCGCGCAGTCCATTCCCTCGACGATGAAGCTCCCGCGAGTGGGCTCTCCATCCTCGACGCGGTAGCCGACACGTCGGATGGCGCTTGAGATGTCCCCGCGGGCGAGCTTTCCCTCGGCGTAAGAAACTTGCACCTTGCCGCCCAGGACATCGACGCGGACGTCCTGAATGCCTTCGAGCGTGGCGAGCGAGCGCTTGATGTCCTCGGCGCAGCTCGCACAGTCCATTCCGCCTACCCGAAGTTCACAGGTACCGCTTGACTCCGCCCGTTCTTCTCTTGAGGTGAGATTATTTTCATCGAGTTGTTTGGTCATGGAAGTATCCTTCGTCCACTCGCGGTGTTGAGCCTTAGCATGCTGCGGCGGTGCCTGATGAGCGTGTCGCGGTATTGCCTGACGGCATCGTTGTAGCTTCGCTGGGCATTTAGAAGCTCGAAGGCATCCGCTTCTCCGGCCGTGAAACGCGTCGTTGCCGCCTCGCGAATTTTCGTTGCGGACGGTAGAAGCCTCTGCTCGATGCGATCGACCGCGGTGCGGGTAACCGCGTATTGCCTCGCCGCCTGCTCGACCTCCGCGAGGACTCGTCGCTCGATGTCGGCGAGTTGCACCTTGGTCTGGGTGACGGTGACGCGGGCCCGCTCGATGTTGCCCTGGTTGCGATTGTAAATGGGTAACGGGACCGTGACGCCGAGCGCCCACGAATGCGAACTCTTGGTACCGAAGGGCGAATTATCCTCGAAGGTGTAGGGCTGGTAGAGCACGTAGACGTCGGACAGGCGGTTTGCCACGGCGAGGTCCACCTCGGCCTTGGCCCGGTGGATGCCTAGTCGATAGGCGACGACATCCGGCCTCTCCTTGAGTGCAATGTGGAGCAACTCCTCAAGGGGCGGAGGCGTCGGCGCGGCATTCCGCAAGCTCCCCTTAAGCTCGAGGTTCGCCACCTCCTGTGGCGGGATGTTTAGCAGCACCGCAAGCGTCCGCGTGGCGTCGCGGAGCGCCTCCTCGGCTTCGATGCGTTCAATCTCTGCGGCGTCGAGCTGCACCTGAATCTGACTGACATCGGCCCCGGTCCGCTCCTGCTGGCGTCGGAGAGCCTCGGTCGTCTGGACGAGACGTCCGAGCCCGGAGATGCTCGCGTCGGTAAAGCGAATCGACTCTCTCGCGGCCAAGACATCGACGTAGGCGGTGTAGAGATTATCGATCTGCAAACGGACTGCGTCCTGATACTGCGCCTCGAGCACGGACTTTGCCCGCTCGGCGGCCACCGTACGGGCCCGCCTCTTGCCGGTGATGTCCAGTGGGTATGAGATGTTCACGTCGTACTGGGTTGGCCCGCCCGGTCGCTTCTCCGAGTAGGAGCCGTAGGGCACTTGCTGAGCATCGGCGTAGAAGACGGGGTTTGCTCGCAAGCTCGCGGTCAGGATGTCAGCTTGTGATTTCGGGAGTTCGAGCGATTTCGATCGGAGGTCCAAGTTCTCGTGGACGAGCC